>JAOABT010000014.1 GCA_026418215.1 Clostridia bacterium
GTGTTCATTCTTTCCATCACACCCTCAGAAATGGCTGCCGGACTTTATTCCATCAAGGTTCCCTATAAGATTTGCACCATCTTCTCCATCGCCTTCCGGTATATACCGGATATCGGGAGAGACTATGAAAATATTAAAGTATCCATGCAGGTGAGAGGGGTTGAACTGGATCCCAAAAAGGCTTCGCTTATGCAAAGGCTCAAGCAGAACGTCCTCATCCTTTTGCCCCTGATCATAACCTCCTTTGAGCGTGTCGGAAACATTTCCAACGCCATGGACCTGAGAGGCTATGGGAAGGGAAAAACTAGGACCTATTACAGTGAACACGAAGAATTGAAGGCGGACAAGCTGTTCAAGGGTATTTATTGCGCCCTTTTGATCTTCTGTGTGTTCTGGATCGCCTGGACGAATCTTGTGCCCCAGCCTATGAAAATGTGGTATCCGTTTGTATGAAAGAAAAATTAAAAGATTATCATGAGGCCCTTTTAAAGGACCTTTCAGAGCTTATTCAAATACCCACGCTTTATGATGAGGCTTCGGTGACCGATACCATGCCTTATGGTGAAAAGGTTCACCGGGGCTATTTGTGGATGAAGGAAAAAGCCTTGAAGGATGGCTTCGAGGTTATGGAATATGACGGTCAAGCGCTTGCTATCCGTATTCCGGGAAGTGCGGCGGAGGAGAGAATCGATGTGGCGTGTCACATCGATGTCGTCGAGCCGGGAACGGGATGGAGGGACGACCCCTTCAGCGGCTTTATTCAAGACGGACGGCTCTATGGCAGGGGAACCCAGGACATGAAGGGAACACTGCTTTTAAACTATTACGCTTTAAAATTTATTAAGGAACAGCACTTGCCTTATAAAAAAGAGCTTCGTGTGGTTATAGGCTGCGACGAGGAGCGGACCATGAATGACATGAAGTATTACGTCCAAAAGGCCGGTGAGCCTGCTTTTGCCTATACACCCGACGGTAAGTTCCCTTTTTCCCTGGGAGAAAAGGGAGCGCTCATGTGGGCGTTGGAAGGCCCTGTGGAAACCTGTATTTCAGAGCTTGACGGCGGCGTGCAGTGTAATGTGATCAGCCCCTCTGCCAATGCGCTTATTGATGATATAGGGCAGTTGGAGGCCTACAAGGCTTATTTGGTTAAGGCGGGTTATGACGGGTCGGTCAGAGAAGAAGCCGGAAAGGTCAGGCTCAGCGTCACAGGGAAGGCAGCCCATGCTTCAAGACCGGCAGACGGCATCAATGCTACTGTGCGCTTGTTGGAGGTCATTGCTCGTGTAAGTGCTGATTCCTTGGCAGATAAGCTCTATCACTGCTTCAGTGATGCTTATGGCCGCGGAGCTGGACTGGACTGCGATATCGAGCCTATGGGGAAGCTGACGATTAACCTGGGTGTTCTAAAAATCAAGGATAAGGCCTTAACGGCTGAGGTAGACTGCCGTTATCCCTATGGTATGAGCTCGGAAATTCTGACAGAGAAGCTTGAAAGCACGCTCAAGCCCTTAATGGTTGATAAAAGATATGATGACAGACCGACACTGGCAGACTGCCATTCGCCGTATTTGAAGGTGCTTCTGGACACCTACCGCGAGCTGCGGCATGAGCCTTTTGCAGAGCCTGTTATCAGCGCAGGTGTGAGCTACAGCAAGGTGTTCGCCAACTGTGTGGCCTTTGGTCCTTCAGCCGAGGGGGATGTGGTCTTGGCCGACCAGGCCAATGAAAACATAGAAATAAGCAAGCTTTTAGAGCTTTTTGAGATCTATGCAACAGCCTTGGTTCGGCTTGCCAACCTTGAATAAAAAATCCGCTGTTCATTTGAGCCTTTAACAAAAGCCTCGCGAAAAACGCTGTAATACCAACACGAAAGGAACATAAACCGTAATGGAAAAGCCTATTCTCGTCTTTCAAACAGACTTTACCTATAAAGAAGGCGCGGTTTGCGCCATGTACGGCGTGGTTAAAACCGTCGACCGATCCCTCGAGATTTTTGACGGAACCCACGAGATTCCTCATTTTGACACGTGGAGCGCTTCTTACAGGCTCTATCAATCCATGAAATTTTGGCCCAAAGGCACGATCTTTGTGTCGGTGGTCGACCCCGGAGTCGGAACGGCTAGAAAGGCTTGCGTGGCAAGAACCTCTGATGGTTATTACGTGGTAACACCCGATAATGGTGCATTAACACACATAAAAGCTTATGTGGGCATCGATGAAATCCGGGAAATTGATGAAACTGTCAATCGCCTGCCCTCCACCAAAGGAACGAGTGTATTCCATGGCCGCGATCTCTTCGGCTACTGCGCTGCAAGGCTGGCAAGCGGCATCATTACCTATGAGCAGGTAGGGCCTTTGTATTCGTTGGATCAAATCGTTACCCATCCTATTCTGGAGCCTGCCATTACACCGGGAAAGGCAGAGGGCATCTTTGAAATCTGTGATCCAAACTTCGGCAACATGTGGTCCAATATTCCTGTGGAGACCTTTATGCAGAATGGCTTTTCCTATGGCGATCTTCTGAAGGTTACAATTTCTCGTCAGGGAAAGCTTGTTTACGAAGGAAAGGCGCCTTTTGCCAAATCCTTTGGTTTTGTTCAAAGGGGTGAGATCGTGGCTTACACCAATGAGCTCATGAAGGTGGGCATTGCCATCAGCATGGGGAACTTCAGAGAAACGTACCATGTGGATTTTGGCCCTGAATGGCAGGTAAGGCTTGAAAAGGCGGAATAGCCCTAACCCTTGCAGCATAGGGTTCATCAAGACTTTCATGCCTGCTTAGTTTTGCCTCCTTCCGAGCGCTTGGGATTCAAATGGGCGTTCCTTGGAGGAAAGCAATAGACTTGAAGGCATGAGCTTAAAAATCAAGAAGTATAGTACAACGACACTTTTTGGAGGTCAATTATGAGCAGCTTACTGATTTTTCAATCTGATTTTGGTATTGCAGACGGCGCTGTCAGTGCCATGTACGGCGTTGCCTATTCTGTGAGCCCGCAGCTCACCATCTGCGACTTAACCCATGAAATCCCGCAGTACAATATTTGGGAAGCCTCCTACCGCTTGATTCAGACCGTTCAATACTGGCCAAAAGGCTCGGTTTTTGTTTCAGTAGTTGATCCTGGCGTTGGTTCTACCAGGCGCAGCATCGCCGTTAAAACCAGCGAGGGCCAATACATATTGACGCCCGATAACGGCACGTTAACCCATATCAAGCGTATGGCCAAAATCACAGAGGCACGGGAAATCGATGAAAAGATCAATCGCCTGCCGAATTCAGGTGAATCCTACACCTTCCATGGCCGGGATATCTATGCTTATACCGGAGCCAGGCTCGCAGCCGGCATTATCAGGTTTGAAGACATCGGACCCGAAGTCGCCGTTGAGGAGGTTGTTGAGCTTAATATCACCGAGGCGGCGAAAGAGGGAGATATCATAACGGGTACCATTGACATCCTGGATGTCCGCTTTGGAAGCCTCTGGACCAATATCAGCCGGGAGCTGTTCAAGCAGCTGGGCGTAAACTACGGCGGAAGAGTGGAGATTGCCATCATGAACGACACCCGTGAGGTCTACCGGAACATCATGAAGTATGCCAAATCCTTTGCCGATGTCAATGTGGGCGAACCGCTTGTGTACGTCAACTCTTTGGACTACATCGCCGTTGCAATCAACCAGGGATCGTTCTCGAAGGCCTATAATATCCAGACCGGCACCAATTGGAGGATTTCCATTAGAAAGGCGCCTAAGATCATCTATGAATAAGCCTTCGTAAAAACGAGCAATAGTAATTATCTACAGGCTTCAGTGTTAGCCTCTTAAAGCGAGGTCTTTTGAAATTAGGTCTTAATTAACGGTACTGCAAAATTAATCATTCAGAATATTTGTACTGAAAAACGATGCCAGAAGAATGGATACCATAGTATACGCAAGCATTTGGGTCTCGTTTACGCCGGCAACGGTATCCGCTCCTCTGTATGCGGTTTTCCAAAGAAATATATTGGCCATGAGCACGATAAAGTTCGTTCCAGGGGATGTCAGGACTTCGAAGCGGTAGGTCAGAAAAACCAGCAGCTTCATTTTAGCTATGTAATAGTAAGCGCTCATCATTAGAAACTGCTCCTCTTATTCAAGGATCTTCATATCCCAATTATCCTTATTGATACTGAAGCTTACCTTTTTTCCCTGAATAAGCAATGTGAACTTCAGATGGTCCCATGTTTCAGGTAGTCTTGGATTTACGTCTATAACCCCATTGCTAAAGGATACGCCGGCAAACCCCAGGATCACGGCCTGCCACGTTGCACCAAGGGAGGCAACGTGCAAGCCTTCGCTTCCCGTATTGCCCATAATGTTGTCCAGATCAAGGTAAAGGCTCTTTGTTAAATAGTCCCAGGCCTTATCCATCTTATTGATCTGTGCTCCCAAAAGAGCGTGGGTTCCGAAGCTAAGCGTCGAATCATGAAGGGTAAGAGGCTCATAGAATTCCCATGCGGCATTCTTCTGTTCATCGGTAAAATGGCTCGGGAAAAGGGTCATAAGCAAAATGACATCTGCCTGCTTCAGAACGCGATAGCGCTGCAGCCTGTCAAAGCAAATCTGATGATACAATGGTGTGTTATCCTTCTTGTAATCCGAGATTTTCAGCGGTTCCAGAAGCATGAAGGTATCGTCCTCTATGAACAGCTTTTTGGAATCGTCGTAGTTAATCTCAGTTTTCTTTATGATATCCAGCCATTTCTCTATTTCATCCGAATCGAAGCCTATTTTGCGATAAAGCTCATCCAAACATGCAGGACAGGCCTTCTTCATGTGTTCTGTCGTGAGAAGAGCAAGCTGGAAGTTGTAGATAGAAAGATAAATTGTATATGTATTGTTGTGGGTTACGCCGCAGTATTCGTCCGGACCCTTTGTAAAAAGCAGATTGTAGCGGTCTTTGTCGGGGTCATAGGTAAATCTGCTCGCCCAGAAACGTGCTGTCTCTATATAAACTTCAGCAGCGTAATCATAAAGGAAGGACAAATCGCCCGAAACCCTGATATAGTGGTCAAAGGCATATGCCACATCACATGTGATATGCATTTCGCAGGCACCGGTATCCCAGCTTTCACATTGCTCGCTGCCGTCAAAAGAGGTCATCCAAGGGAAACGGGCTCCCGAAGTATTCATCCTTCGGGAGTGCTCCCTGGCTGAAGGAAGAGAGTTATATCGATATTTAAGGAGATTTTTTGCAGCAGTAGGATTGGTGTGGATAAAGAACGGGAGCATGAAAATTTCCGTATCCCAGAAATAGCAGCCTTTATAACGCGGATGCGTGAGGCCTCTGGCGCCTATGCTGACGTGATCATCATCCTGCGAGTTGTTGCAAATAAGCTGAAAGATATTGTACCTTACTCCGCACTGTGCCTTGGGGTCACCGGAAATTTCAATATCAGCTGTTTCCCAGCGATTCTTCCATTCGCTTCTGTTTTCCTCAAGAAGCCTTTCATAGCCCTTTTCACAGCATGCGTTAAGCTTTTCTATCGTATAATTCTTGATTAGCGGCTTATCGATATCTCTGCTTGTAAAAACGCTTATAAGCTTATCGATGCAATAAGTTTCGCCTTTATGGACATTGAAGGTGTCTATTCTCGAAATTCTACCATCGCTATCCGAATAATAGGTACTGGTATGGCTGATATTGCTTGAACACTGAATTGCGAAAGCTTCCGCCAGGCCTATCTTTGTTGACTTTGTTTCCAATACCGCAAGACAGCCCTTTTCCAAGGGTGTCTTAAAAAGGATATCCATATAATTCACACACTGGTTGTTTTTCTTCACCTGGTCATCATTTACAGGCAGGTTGCAGCTTATGGTATCAATCGATGCAATACATGAGACCAAGCCTGAAAAGTTAGTTGGTGTGATTTCAAGCCTTACACCGACTACGTGGACATCATGGAGACTGAAGAACCGTGATATCCTTACATGTAAGGTTTGATCGCCTCCTTGCATGAGATACTCTCTTGAAAAAACACCGTCATGCAAATCAAGGCTTTGAGAGAAATCTGATATAGTAAAGGACCCGTTTTCCTTGTCGCCGTTGCCGAATAACACTCTTAAACCCAAAAAGTCTGGGGTGTTTACCATATCTGTGATGCCGTCCTTTAAAAAGTCGAACATCCCGGCCATGTAAATGCCCTTTTGGTGAGGCCTTATGCTTGTATCCTCGCAAGCGAAGCCCCTGGCACCCATGTATCCGTTTCCGTGATAGAAGATGCTCTCAAGGTAATCACTTTGTTTCGGATCTATTGCTGTTATACTGAAATCATTCAATTTCAACTGTCCCATAATAAACCTCCTTGAATTGAAAATTTGTTTCTTAAAGCGTGTTTTCTATTCCAACGCTGTACGCATGGCATAGGCTAAAAAGCCCGCGCAGGTTGCAAAGGCAGCACCGGTAACACACTCGCCGGTGTTTTCATCTACGCTTTCACAGGCTATGTAATTATCCATCACGATCCTTTTCAGGATGTCCGTACAATGTTCGATCCTTCCGAAAAGCAAGCTGTTTGAGATACTTAAGACCCATGGGTGAGGGGCGTGGGGACAGCCTGTTTCAGCGAAATTGGATTTTGAGAAGGAATAAGGATAGTCTTCATTTCTTATCACATCTACTGTGTTCTTGAAGACTTCGTCTTCGCGGTCGCAGAATCCATAGAATGCCAGAAGCTGCAAGCTTCCGGGCGGCTCATCATAAACATCGAAATTGCCTTTAAGATCTACCGACCAGCCATAGATCCGCTTGTCTTTATACTCTTTTATGCAATGCTTCTCGATAGCCGCCTTTACACGCTCTGCAAGCGTTAAAAGCTCAGCTACTTCGGCTGGAGAGAAGAGCTCGATATAAAGCGCTGCTATATTGTTGAGCGAACGCCACACAAGCACATTATCGTAGGTTATATAGCGATAGACATGCATGTCGTCGGTTGGCTGAAGAAAAGTCTCATAAAGATCGATTTCGGGATGCTTTTTTGTTTTGAGTATTTTAAGTATCCGTCTCACCCCGTTCAAAATATGCGGCTCACGTAGGTATTCCTTATCGCCTGTTCTATTTACATAATTATAGAGAGCTATTATCGGAGCGCACAGCTCGTCGAGCTCAAAGCCGGGCTCCAGTACTGTTCCGTCAATATAGCGGGAATGAACACCAACATTTTTTATCTGCCTTGTAAACACATAGTCCAGCATATCCCTGGCATACCCGGCATCAACCAGAAGGATTGCAGGGAAGCTCCACAAAAGGCTGTCCCTGTCCCAGTAGGCAGCACTTACATAGTACCTGGGGCTTCTTGATGTCACCAGAACAAATTCCTCGGTATCAAGCGTAAGCCCAGAGGAGAAAAAGAAATTGAAAAAAAGGTTAGTATGATAAAGAGCGTTGAGGCTTTCGTCCTTGAGCGGAGCACTTCGCTTTTTTAGCCAGTCAAGCGTACTATCATAAAGGTGCTCGAAGCCCTTTCGGAGCATTTCCTTTGCAGATGTTGTTGAAGCCACCTCTTCGAAGCCAATGCCCCAGAAGAAATCGATTGCTTTTTCCTCTTGCGGTAGGAGAGGGATGCTGCTGGATATTGTATAACAAACCGTATTGTCAAGGTTATGAAATGCGGTTTTACACGGGACGGACACCATCGGGGCAAATGAGAATATCGAAACCCCGTTTCTCAGGTCAAACACGACGTTGTCGTTCCACCCGCTCTTATAAGCATGTTTTACGCCATCGATGGGTTTATCTTCATTGATGCAGTGTACAGTCGATGCCCAACATCCTGTCAGACCGATATCCGGCTTCTGAACCACATTTGTATTATTTTGTATGGATAGACGGTATATAAATCCGCGTTCGTCAATGGGGGCAAGAATAATTCCTTTAACGTTAAAGTTGGCTGTTTGAGCGGTAAATGTCGGTATCCACCAGTTTTCCCGACCCCACTTGATATTGTTAAGTGAAACGATTTCTTCATTACATATAAAGGGTTTCATCAAGGGGCTTTCTTCAGTTCCTCTTACTTCTATGAGGCCTTTGCAACCCATATGTAAAAAGGTAAAATCGTGAATTGATCCATCGGACATACCGAGCTTCGGAATGGAAATCCTTTCGTTACCGGTAGGAATATACTGTTCTTCCATATAAATACCTCACAAACAACGAATTTTTTACTCAAACGTTTCAACTAGCGATTTGAATTTATCATATTAATCAATCCAAGTCAACGGGGTAGTTTGGTAATATTGTTATTAAAATCATCGGGAACATGTTATAAATTTTATAATATCGCAGCTTGACAGATTAAGAAGTTCGTGATTTAATAAAACTATAAGCTTAATCGTTTAAGTAGCTTAACTGTTTAAGCGTGACAGGAGAGTACATATGAAACGAAATGCTACTATAAAGGATGTTGCAAAGGAAGCCAATGTTTCTGCCGCAACAATATCCTATGTACTTAACAGAAAACAGAATATCAGTGAGGAAACCAAGAACCGTGTATATGCGGCGATGGAGAAGCTGAACTATATACCGAACCTTTCGGCGAGAGGTCTGGTTAAAAATACCTCCAAGCTGATCGGCGTAGTCATTCCTCAGACGGAGCCTGGCAGCAAGCTCATGTTCAATAACGCCTTCTATAGTGAAATCATGAGCAGCATCGAATACCATGCAAGGCTCAGGGGCTATCACGTTTTGATTTCGGCCACCGATGCAAACGAAAGCTATTTTACATTGGCAAAGCAGAGAAACCTCGACGGCATAATCATCATTGGGGCATATCCGGACGGTTTTTACAACGAGATCAAGAAAACCCAGATTCCTATTGTTTTGATCGACAGCTATTTCATAGATCACTATTTTCACAGCATTCAGATTAATGATCGGTACGGCGGTTACCTGGCTACAAAATATCTTCTGGAAATGGGCCACAGGGAAATCGGCATTTTCACGGGCAAGATCAAAGAGGGCGGTGTTGTTAAGAAAAGATATGACGGATATCTGGATGCTCTTAAGGAATTCGAGATCATACCCAATATTCGAAATGTTTTTGAAGGAACCATGGATTTTGAATCAGGTTTTATCCATGCGCAGAATCTCGTAGAGAGTAAATCTAAGATAACGGCTGTGTTCTGCATAGCAGATATATTGGCGATTGGAGCTATAAAGG
>JAOABT010000183.1 GCA_026418215.1 Clostridia bacterium
GCTTTATACCATCTACAAGGTCGTTCTTCCCAGTGCCATTCCTGGCATTCTAACAGCAATCATTCTCAGCATGGGCCGTGTCATAGGCGAAACCGCCGCTGTTATTTTTACAGCCGGGTCGGTGGCGAAGATACCCCATCTGGACCAGCTCTTTACAAGCAGTGTCCGCACATTGTCCGTTCACCTTTATATGGTGGCTCTTGAAGAGGCTGATTTCAAAAGTGCCTTTGCAACGGCAACCATCCTCATGCTCATCATTGCATTGTTAAATCTCATGGCCAACAGGTTTGCGTCCCGGTTGACCACAAAAAAAGGAATAGGTTGATTTCAGGGGGAAAAACTCATGACAGAACGAAAAAACCCGCTTAAATTATCGGTAAAGGAGCTGAATCTCCATTACGGCGATTTCCAGGCTCTCAAGAATATCAATATGGACATCTTCGCCGGAGAGGTCACAGCGCTCATTGGTCCGTCAGGCTGCGGCAAGTCTACCTTTTTAAAAACCCTCAACCGTATGAATGACCTCATTGAGAACGTGAAAATAACCGGAAGCATCGAACTTGACGGTGAGGAAATCCTTGGCAGCAAGGACGTGGTGGAGCTTCGAAAGCGCGTCGGTATGGTTTTCCAAAAGCCCAATCCGTTTCCGATGTCCATCTATGATAATATTGCCTATGGGCCACGTATTCACGGTGTTAAGAAAAAAGCGGCATTGGATGAAATCGTAGAAAAGAGTCTTAAGGCCGCGGCTCTCTGGGACGAGGTTAAAGACAGGCTCCATAAGAGCGCATTGGGCATATCGGGCGGGCAGCAGCAAAGACTCTGCATCGCCAGAACCCTCGCAACCGAGCCTGAGGTCATCCTGATGGATGAGCCGACATCGGCCCTCGACCCCATATCCACCATGAAAATTGAAGACCTGTGTGAAGAGCTGAAGAAGAAATATACCATTATCATTGTGACCCATAATATGCAGCAGGCCGGCCGAATCTCGGACAGAACGGCGTTCTTCCTTTTGGGTGATCTTGTGGAATATAATACAACAGAAAAGATATTTAACAAGCCCGTTGATGAAAGAACCGAGCGTTATATAACGGGAAGATTCGGTTGATGCGTTTTAACTCATGAATTTTAGGTAAAAACTGTAATAGGAATCATCCTATTTAACGGAAAGGATTGTGGCAGATGAGATCTCATTTGGAAAGAAGCCTGCAGGAGCTGCGGGATGAAATAGGCAGAATGGGCGGGCTGGTTGAGGAATCCGTCGAAAAGACCATCATAGCACTTAGGGAAATGAATGAGGATCTTGCAAAGGAAATCATCACACGCGACGATGAGATAGACAATATCGAGACAAAGATTGAAAAGAACTGTCTCAGTCTTTTCGCCCTTCAGCAGCCCATTGCAAGGGACCTTCGCATCATTGGCTCCAGCCTGAAGATGATTACCGATCTCGAAAGAATCGCAGATCACTCCGCCGATATTTCCGAGCTCACCATAAGACTTGCCAAAAATAAGGCGGTAAAGCTCAATCCTGCGATCTACATCATGGCCGACAAGGCCAGAAGCATGGTCAGCAGAAGCATCGATTCCTTTATAAAGCAAGACATGAATACGGCGCAGGCGGTTTGCAAATCGGACGATGAGGTGGATGACCTGTTCAATGAAATTATTCTGGACGTGGTCAATCAGATCAAGGCAGGCAGCCAGGAGGTTGAGCTTTTAATTGATATCATGTTCATTGTGAAGTACTTTGAAAGAATGGCCGACCATGCCACCAATATCAGTGAATGGGTGGTTTACAGCGAAACGGGGAGCCATGGGCATTTGCAGCACCCCGAGCTGCACGCAAGGATTTCAGAAGAAAACGAATAGGAGTTAGCCTTATGTCTGTAAAGAGGACCATATATTTGGTTGAAGATGAGGTCCATATTCAGCAGTTGGTCAAATACAATCTTGAAGCCAGCGGCTATAGCGTCAGCGCTTATACGAGCGGTGAGGAAATGCTTGAGCACTGTGAATCCGTTCTGCCCGATATGTTCATTCTGGACTTGATGCTGCCGGGTATAGACGGCTTTGAAATCCTGAGACGCTTAAAGCAGAAACCGAAGCTCAAAACCCTTCCGGTTATTATGCTTACCGCACGAAGTGAAGAGTTTGACAGGGTTTTAGGGCTTGAATTGGGAGCGGACGATTACATAAGCAAGCCCTTTTCCATACGGGAGCTGACGGCGCGTGTCAAGGCTTTATTCCGACGATCGGACATCCCCACTGAAGCGGCTGTTCAGGTTTTGACAGCGGGAGATATCTCCATTGACCTGGAAAGGCATGAGGTTTATAAAGGCTCTGAGAAGGTTGATCTGACCTTGAAGGAGTTTGAGCTTTTAAAAATACTGCTCCAGAACCGAGGACGTGTTTTGTCGCGCGATCTTCTGCTAGAAAAGGTTTGGGGCTTTGATTACTTTGGGGAAACTCGCACGGTGGATGTCCACATTCGGTATCTCAGGCAAAAAATCGAGCCGGACGACAGCAAGCCTGCCTATATTGAAACCGTAAGGGGAGTTGGCTACCGGTTCATTTAATTTTATAGGGCACAAAGCTTAACTTTATTGCAATTTTGTTACATTCGGGCCGACGCTATACAAAAAGATTTTGGAAGAGGATATAATTTAATGTAAGAGAAAAGCGTATTCCTAACAATAAAAGGAGCTTTAAACGGTGCCTGAGAGCAAGACCTTCGTTGATATCATCAACTACATCGGAAATTTTTTAGGGCTTAACGGCCCTTGGGATATACTCAGGATGATCATTGAGTTATCTATCGTTTCCTATGTCGTTTACAAGGGTATCCAGCTCGTGCGAGAAACACGAGCTATTCAGCTTGTAAAGGGCATTCTTTTTATACTCCTTTTTTCCAAGCTTTCACAGATGCTGGGCCTCAAAACCTTGGCCTTCATATTGTCCGGCATGCTTCAGATTTTTGGCTTCGGGTTGATTGTTCTGTTTCAGCCCGAGCTTCGCAGGGCTCTTGAGAAGCTTGGCAGCAGCGGCTTTCAGGATATCGTGGTGCGCCGTAACGACGAGGAGCGCGTTAAGACCATTGCGTCCATAGAATCCATTGTTCAGGCCTGCACAAAGCTTTCGCAGGAGTATGTCGGTGCGCTCATTATCATTGAGCGCGGCACCAAAATCGGGGATATCGTCAATACCGGAACACAGATGGATGCCATGCTGTCGGCAGAGCTTTTGGGAAACATTTTCACCCCAAAAACGCCCCTTCATGACGGCGCGGTCATTATAAGAAACAACCTTATTAAAGCGGCGGCCTGCTATCTTCCGCTGACCCAGAATGCAGGCCTCAGCCGTGAGCTTGGTACCCGTCACCGTGCGGCCCTTGGCATAACGGAGGTGTCCGATGCCATTGCGGTCGTCGTCTCGGAGGAATCAGGCAAAATCTCATATGCCCATAGTGGCGGCTTAACCAGAAACCTTACACCTGACCTTTTAAGAAAGGCCTTAACCAAGTTCCTGTTAGAAAGTGAAACCGACCGAAAGCTCTTTACTTTCAGAAAGGTGAAGCAAAGTGAACAAGCTGATTGACGGTTTATTTGAAAGGGATGCGGTTATCAAGGTTATCTCTGTCCTTACAGCCATTCTCATCTGGTTTCTAGTGCTTGATAAGGACAATCCCTTTGAAGAGAGAACCATTGCGGTCCCCCTTACCAGCAATGTTGACGTTCTGCAGGCCAATAATCTTCAGATCGTAGGGACACCGCTTCCCACAAGCATAGATGTAAAAATAAGAGGTCGGCGCCAAAGGCTTATGGGCGTTACAGCCAACGATTTCAAGGCGGCCATCGACCTGTCCGGCGTTACCGAGTCTGGTACAATGCGCATCAGGATTAATACGCCCAGATATATGGGTGATGAGGAAATCATGATTTCTTCCATCAACCCCTCATCGGTTAATCTTCGGTTTGAGCGCGTCGTTGGAAAGCAATACCCTGTAGAGCTTCAATTCCAGGGAAAGCTGCCTCCCGGCTATGAGTTGGTCAATGTCAAGGTTGACCCCGACAATGTCATTCTCGAAGAGCGCGAAAGCAGTATTTCCAAGGTCGGCAAGGTTGTGGCCATGATTAACCTGGACGATATACAGGATAAGAAGGAGCTTGTCATGCGCGGTACCGTCCTCGATGCAGACGGCCAGCCCCTGCGGCAGTTTGAAGGCAAGGTGCCGCTCATCGTAAGCTTTGACCTCGCCAAGCATGTTCCCGTGTTACCGACCACCAAGGGCTATCCCTTGAATGACTGGTATCTCAAGGAAATAAAGCCCGGAGCTCCTGATGTCCGGATCGTCGGCCCCAGGAGTGTCTTAGACAGCATAACCAAGCTCAGTATTGAACCTGTTGATATCACTGGCAGTACCGGCACCTATCAGGCGCCGCTAACCGTATCTCTGCCAAAGGGAGCTTCAGTCTTAAAGGAGGATGCGGATTTACTCTTTGCCAACGTGATGCTGGAGCGTTATGCCACCCGTGCTATCACCATTCCCACCAGCAAAATCTCCATTTATGGCAGTGATATTGCCGGAAACAAGGAATACCGCGTGGCCGAGGAGCAAACAACCATTACCATTAAAGGAAGGGTTGAAGACGTCAACGCCATCACCGAAAGCAACATCAGCTGTGCCATTCAGGTAGAGGGGCTGCTGGAGGGTGAGCATCAGGAGCCGCTTCTCATCCAGGTTCCCGATGCGGTCAGTGTCGTCGGTGAATACACCGTCAAGGTCGTCATTGTA
>JAOABT010000233.1 GCA_026418215.1 Clostridia bacterium
ATGTGTATAAGAGACAGAGACAGGCCCTTAACGTCTTTCGCATGGAGCTTTTGGGTGCTAAGGTCATCCCGGTGGACAGCGGAACCAAAACTTTGAAAGACGCTGTCAATGAGGTTTTCCGACAGTGGACCTTCCGCGTCGAGGATACCTTCTGCGTCATAGGCTCGGTCATGGGTCCCCATCCCTATCCCACCATGGTTCGGGATTTTCAGGCCATTATCGGTCAGGAAGTGAAGGAGCAGATGCTTATAAAGGAAGGGCGGTTGCCGGATGCAGTCATTGCCTGTATCGGCGGCGGCTCCAACGCCATGGGCCTCTTCCACGCCTTCGTCCCTGAAACCGATGTGAAGCTTATCGGCGTTGAGGCAGCAGGCGAAGGCCTTCATACCCAGCGTCACGCGGCTGCACTGGCCAAGGGTGACATCGGTATCTTTCACGGCATGAAATCCTATTTCGTTCAGGATGATGAAGGCCAGATTGCACCTGTTCACTCTATTTCGGCAGGACTTGATTATCCCGGTATCGGGCCTGAGCACTCCTACCTGCATCAAACAGGGCGTGCACAATATGTCCATGCCACGGACAAGGAAGCTGTCGAAGCGTTCGAGCTGCTTTCACGGACCGAAGGCATCATCCCTGCCATTGAAAGCGCCCACGCCCTCGCCTATGCCGTCAAGCTTGCGCCAACGCTTCCAAAAGAAAGCATCCTCGTCGTCAATTTATCAGGCCGGGGAGATAAGGACGTCCGCCATGTGGCGCGTTTTATGGGGAGGGATTTGCATGAGTAACCGTATTGATTCTCAGCTTAAAGCTTTAAAGGAAAGCGGGCGCAAGGGCCTCATTACCTTCGTAACAGCGGGAGACCCTGATCTTGACACCACTTACGAGCTTGTTCTGAACATGGCCAAGGCAGGAGCCAACTTGATCGAGCTAGGCATTCCCTTCTCAGACCCCGTGGCCGAAGGACCGGTCATCCAGGAAGCCAATGTCCGGGCTCTCAAGAACCCGGTAAGGATCGATCATGTGTTTGAGCTCGTGAAGCGCATAAGGGCACAGATTGACATCCCCTTGGTTTTCCTTATGTATGCCAACAGCCTTTTCCGCTATGGCCCAGATAAATTTTTTAAGAAGTGCCGGGAATGCGGTGTCGACGGCGTCATTCTGCCGGACCTTCCCTTTGAAGAGCGGGAGGAATTCCTACCGAGCGCCGACAGCCAGGACATCCGGATCATCAGCATGGTAAGCCCTGCCTCAGGCGATCGCATCGGCCCGTTGGTCAGCAAGGCTAAAGGCTTCCTTTACTGCGTTTCGTCATTAGGTGTCACAGGGGTTCGCTCGGAGTTCAAGACCAATTTTGGGGCCTTTATGACTTCTATCTATACGCATTCGAGCCTGCCAGCCTACCTTGGCTTTGGCATCTCAAGCCCGGAGGCCGCACGTGAGCTTAAGGCTTATTGCGACGGGGTCATCGTCGGAAGTGCGATTGTTAAGCTTGTAGGCGAAAGCCAGAATGCCCGGGAGGCCATCGATAAGGTCACAGAACTCACCATTAGCCTGCGAGCCGCTCTAGATTAGTAATCTGCTTCATGGCCTTTGACTTTGGGAGCAATATTTGGACTGTTAAATCAATGACTTTTCTGCACTTAAAATCGATGATCATTGGGTTGCAGTTCTACACGGGGCCTTTCTTAAAATTCTTCTTGCCACGCCCTACTCTCTACATCAGCGGAGCGAAAAGCCTCAAGAACCCTCGTAAGAGCCTTTTGAAGGCACTTACATTCCTGCAGTCCACAAGGGTGATCTCCCGGCATTCGTCAAAGGTTTTGAGGAAATCCTCCTTGACCTGCAGGACCGATTTGGTTTTATAAAGCCAAACACCGCATTCAAAATGGAAGTAGAGGCTCCTATAATCCAGATTGATAGAGCCTACAGTTGCCAGAACGTCGTCCGAAACAAAGGCCTTGGAGTGCATGAAGCCGGGCGTGTACTCAAATACTCTGACGCCGGCCTCAATCAAAACCGGATAATAAGACTGGGTAACGACAAAAACATACCATTTATCGGGAATATGCGGGGTGACGATCCGAACGTCCACCCCGCTTTTCGCAGCCAGCATCAGGGTGGTCACCATTTCATTGTCGATAACCAGATAAGGCGTAAAGATGTAGACATAGTCCTTGGCCCTCCCAATCATGTTGAGATAGGTATTCTCGCCTACAGGTTCATTATCGGTGGGGCTGTCAGCATAGGGCTGAACATAGCCATCAGACTCAAAGGGCTCCGGATGGTACACATGGGGCCTGAAAGCTTCATAATCCTCCTGGGTCTTTGAAAGATAGCCCCAAAGCTGGAGGAACATCACCGTCATATTCCAGACGGCCTCACCCTTGACCATGATGGCGGCATCCTTCCAGTGACCGTATTTCTCCTCAAGATTGATGTACTCATCGGCAAGATTGATGCCGCCCGTGAAAGCCGTATGCCCATCAATGACGACGATTTTTCGGTGATCCCGGTGGTTCATACGAATTTCCATTATCGGTGTAAAGGGATTGAATACCTGGCATTTGATGCCCTTTAGCCTAAGCTGCTGATCATATTTATAAGGCAAGGACATGAGACAGCCGGCATCGTCATACATAACCCGGACATCCACCCCTTCCTTTACCTTTTCTTCCAGAAGCTTTAGAACAGCCTCCCACATAAGGCCCTGACGGATAATGAAAAATTCGATAAAAATGAAGTGCTTGGCATTTTTAAGCTCCTCCATAAAGCCTATGAAGAAATTTTCACCCGAAGGAAAATACTGTGTCGTTGAGTTTTTATAGGGCATAAAACCGGAGGCATTGGCTATATAGCACGATTGGTTGGCGATGCTCTTATCCTCCCTCCCCAGCTCTTCAATAAGGCCGCCGCAGCTACCCAATAGCGGCATGGTCCGCTGGTGGGAGTCCTCAATTCTTTTCCTGAACCGTTTGTTGGCACCGCTTGTTCTGAAAAGAATATACAAAAGCCCGCCAAAAACGGGAAAGATTAAGATGGGTATGGTCCACGCCAGCTTATGGGAGGGATTGCTTCTTTGCCCCGCAATATAGAAGACCACGCAAACGCTGATCAAACCAAAAAGCGCATAAAAATAGAAAAACAACTCGCTGAGTCTCAAGATCAGAATGATCAAAACAGCAATCTGGACGGCCATTAGAAGCCCAACCACCATTAAACGGCTTAATAATACCTTTATGACTTTCTTCAAAAGAAGAATCCTCCAAACCTATTATTTATTTTTGATATCTATAAGATAGAATTCTAATTTTTATATCAATTCATTCCTTCGATACCCTACTTAAAATTTATCTTGGGGCTTTTTAACATGCAAGTTTTTTTTAATATTGATCAAAATATATTCTGGACACAGAAATTTGAACGTCAATTCTTTAAGGTAAGGAGGTGAAAGTATGTCAAGACCAAAAACACCTGTAGTCCCTTCGAGCCGAGAAGCGTTGACTAAATTCAAACTTGAATGTGCCCAGGAAATTGGCCATTTGCAATACGTTAAAGAGAACAACGACCACTACAAGGGAGATGTTTCATCAGCGCAAAACGGACACGAAGGTGGTCCGATTGGCGGACAAATGGTAAAACGTATGATCGAGATGGCTGAAAAATCATTGAAGTAGTTTGTAGTATCGAAAGGAGAAAAACACAATGGACGACAACAAGCAGAGAAACAGAGACAACCGCGAAAACCGTGACCAGAACCGCGACAACCAGAACAGAGATAACCAGAGAAGAGAAGACAGAGAATAATCTAAGCTATATCATCCGAAGAAGCTGCCTTTTGGCAGCTTCTTTTACTATCCGGGAATCTGTTGACCTTCGGTGATATGAACCCTATTTTCGATGAGTTTTCTGATATAGTTCTCATTCGGGAATATCTCAACCTTTGAAAGGTTCAAGGTCTCACCGTTTTTCATGACAAAGGTCAGCTCTTTTGTCCAGCTTCCTTTCGTTTTAAACTCGCTGATGCTTTCGAGGGGAATGGCATAGAGCTTTTTGGATTGACCGTCCTTTTGAATGAGCCTGAGGTTTGTCAGAACAAACCAACCCTTCCGGGAAGAGCTATTTCCTATTCCCACCATGAACTCATCAGGAAGCGGCTTGAAGTTTGAGAAGAAAAGCCCCAGTGCATTTTCCTCGCTTGGCGGGAAGGAACCAATAAAGCTTTCCAGCGTCATTCCCGACGCCTTCTTGAAATTAAGATCAAGAAAATCCAGCTTCCCAAGCGCCCATGCGTCCTTTGTCTTCATGTAAAAGCCCTTGATTTCCTCATTTTCGAGTATTGGGTTATGAAGAGCCTTTTGCTTTGTGGTGTAGTTTTTAATGGTGCTGTAAAGACCCCAAATCAAAAGGAGAGCACCTACAACCATCAAGGCCCCGCTGCTGTCGGTGCCTCTTAAGACCAGCTTACCCGAAGCACCTCCGATAATAAAAACAATTCCAATGATGATGTTAGCCATACCACATTCCTCCAGAACGATACTACAGGCCATTATCCTATATACGTCAGCCGCGACTTCTGAAGAACCTGAAAATGCTTTATCTTTATTATTATAGTCTATTTGCCAAATAAAGAAAAGCCCGCCAGCTTACACTGACGAGCCTTTGAGGTGCTGATTCTATTTTATTTTTTCAACAGGAATCTGTATCTCGGCCAGATATTGCTTGGGTTCCTTTTCGTTCCACGGCCCCTTGTGGCTGACCTGACGGCATAACCCTGCCATACGGTAGCCATTCTCTTCAATCCACTTTGCCAGACTTTCGTAAGCAGCGCCGATGCCCTCATACGGACCGGGCACCATAATCGTTGCCATCACAGGAACTGCCTCCGTTTCCCTGTAAGAGAATCCGTCGCCCGCTTCCACGGGCTTCTCAACGCCCATCACAACCTCAACATCCACATCGGCTTCACGGTACTCGCCATCATGATAGATGGCAAAGCTTGGGCTGCCGCAGGGTATCCTATTCTTTCCGACATAGGCCCCAAGCTTCTGCCACAGCATGCCTTCAGCATTGTAGGCCGGAATGATTTCACGTAATCCTATCACCTTGTAGGAGGGAACATTCTTCAAAACAACTTCCATCTTTACTCCACTCTCCGTTTCGAGTGATTGCACAAAGCTTTCAAGTCTCCTGAGCTTTTCCTTTTGGTGCACGATGGCCTCGCCGATCTCCTTGATTTTAAGCTGAAGTCTATCCTTAACGGCATTGTCTGGAAGACCTTCATCCAGAATCGAGGCAATCTCCACCGTTAAAAAACCCATATCCCGCAGGGCCATTATACGGTGAAGACGGGAAATCTGGCTTGCAGAGTAGAATCTGTAGCCGGTAAAGCTATCCACCGTGGTAGGCTTCAATAGCCCCTGCTCATCATAGTATCGGAGCATGCGTACCGAAACCTGGGTAAGCTTTGAGAAATCACCAATCTTAAACATGTTTTACTCCTTAACATCATTGTGAGTCCGGATCACATGTACATCGTAAACCCTGACACCATGTGAGAGTCAAGCAAGATTTCAAAAATTATTTTAGGCTTCCTCGGCAGGCTTTTTCTTGTTTTTCCCTGAGAAGACCTTGGCAATCTTGAGACCTGTTCTAACCGTTCCGATGAGCGGTTTGCTCCACCAGGGCTCCATCTCCTTTTTCACAGCTTTAAGATGGGTTCTGATGGGGAGGTGCTGAGGGCAAACCCTCTCACACTTTCCGCAGTCCACGCATTGGCTGGCCAGGGCATTTTTGCCGCCTGTAGCGCCGCTGTTAAACAGCAGGTACTGAATCTTGGTATGGCCCTCGTTAAAAAGGTGATAGGTATTGAAGCTGTTGAAGCACATGGGAATATTGACGCCCTTCGGGCATGGCAGGCAGTAGGAGCAGCCCGTGCAGCCAACCTTCATAATTTTAAGGTAGGTATCCTTAACCTCGGACAGAAGCTCCTGCTCGTCCTCCGTTAAAACCCCTGGCTTGGCCATGCAGGCTGCATCAATGTTTTCCTGAATATGCGTTTCATGATTAAGGCCCGAAAGAACCACCGAAACCTCGGGTTGATTCCACAGCCACAACAGGGCCCATTGGGCATAGGCGCGCTTAACATCTGCCTTATCCCATATCTTTTTAATGACATCTGGCATTCTTCCCACCAGACTGCCGCCTCTCAAGGGCTCCATAATCACAACATCCACACCCTTTGAAAAGGCATACTGAAGGCCTTCACGTCCGGCCTGGCTGTGTTCGTCAATGTAGTTGTATTGAATCTGGCAGAAATCCCACTCAAAATCATCAATCACCTGCTTGAAATGATGCTTGTCACCATGATAAGAGAAACCTATATTTCTGATGGTTCCCTTTGCCTTAAGCTCCTTTAAGAAATCGAGCAGACCATTGGCCTTAGCCTTATCCCAGCCTTGCGTGTCCTGAAGCGCGTGGACCAGATAG
>JAOABT010000286.1 GCA_026418215.1 Clostridia bacterium
CTACAAGGACGTCAAACTTACCCATGCGGAGGTCTCGGATGATCTCCATACGCTGAAGGGTATCAATGTCGGAATGCAGGTATTTGACCCGAACGCCAAAGTCCTCCATGTATTTTGTCAGGTCCTCGGCCATCTTCTTGGTCAAGGTGGTCACCAGGGTTCTGAAGCCCTTTGCAGTGGTTTCGCTAACCTCATGCAGCAGGTCGTCAATCTGACCCTTAATCGGCCTTACGATGATTTCGGGATCAATAAGTCCGGTAGGGCGAATAATCTGCTCGATGACTTTCGTCGAAAGGCTGCGCTCGTATACAGCGGGAGTTGCACTGACATAAACCACCTGGTTGACGCGTTGGGTAAATTCCTCAAAGGTCAGCGGGCGGTTATCAAAGGCCGACGGCAAGCGGAAGCCGTACTCTACCAATGATTCCTTACGTGAGCGGTCACCGTGATACATGGCACCGACTTGGGGTACCGTCACATGAGACTCGTCAATGACAAGCAGGAAATCCTTAGGGAAATAGTCAATGAGCGTAAAAGGCGCACTGCCGGGCTCACGTCCGCTGATATGGCGTGAGTAGTTCTCTATACCCTGGCAGAAGCCAATTTCCCGCATCATTTCGATATCGTAGCGCGTTCTCTGCTCCAGGCGCTGGGCCTCAAGCAGCTTGTCATTCTCGCGAAGGTAGGCCAGGCGCTCCTTAAGCTCATCTTCAATGGTGACAATGGCCTTCTCCATTTTGTCCCTACGGGTTGCAAAGTGGGATGCCGGGAATACCGCAATGTGAGAGCGGACGCCGGTAATCTCGCCGGTCAGGACATCAATTTCAGTGATGCGCTCAATTTCATCTCCGAAGAACTCCACACGCAAGGCGGTATTGGTCGAGGATGGCGGAAAAATGTCCAGAACATCCCCTTTGACACGGAAGGTACCGCGCTTGAAATCAAACTGGCTGCGGGTATACTGGATATCCACGAGCTTTCGTATGACCTCGTCGCGGTCCTTGATCATGCCGGGTCTTAAGGACAGCATGAGCTCCGTGTAATCCTCCGGGTCACCCAAGCCGTAGATACAGGAAACACTGGCCACGATAATAACATCCTTGCGCTCAAAAAGCGCCGCCGTGGCCGAGTGACGCAGTTTATCAATTTCATCGTTAATTGAAGAATCCTTTTCAATATAGGTGTCCGTCGAGGGAATGTAGGCCTCTGGCTGATAATAGTCGTAATAGCTGACGAAATACTCGACGGCATTCTCGGGGAAGAACTCTGTAAACTCGTTGCAGAGCTGGGCCGCGAGCGTTTTGTTATGTGCAATGACTAGCGTTGGCTTTTGCACCTTCTCAATGACGTTAGCGATGGTATAGGTTTTACCCGAGCCTGTAACACCCAGAAGCGTCTGGTGCTTGCTGCCGTTGATAATGAGCTCTGACAGCGCCTCTATGGCTTTCGGCTGGTCGCCGGTAGGTCTATAGTCAGATTTGATCTTGAATTCAGGCATGAAATGATCCTCCTTGAAAAAGCCAAAAGGCCATACATGCTTGTCACATGTACAGCCTTGTTCTTTAATGTCAGAAGCTTATGCTCTCAGTAAGAATACGAGAACAACAGAGATAATAACGAACAGAATGGCAATCCATCCGGTGTATTTGCTTAAAAGTGCTTCATAGGCGCGGCCCTTGTTTTTACCAAAGAAGGTTTCAGCACCACCGGCAATAGCACCGCTGATACCAGCCGAACGGCCAGCCTGAAGGAGAACGATAGCGATAATTGCCAAGCAAACCACTATATAAATGATGTTTACGATAACTGTTAATGCACCCATCTTAAAACCTCCGATTTGTTAATACAGCGTTTATCATTGTAGCATATTGGAGTGTTTAAAGCAAGTACCA
>JAOABT010000299.1 GCA_026418215.1 Clostridia bacterium
ATCCCGAGGACTACAGGAGTGCAAGTTCTATCGAAGACATGGTCCGAGGGCTTGGAGATACCATGAAGGAGTACTTCTTGCGCATGACCGACAGAAAAACCTTTCAGACCAGAGATATTATTGTTTGGGAGAACGGAGAATACCGGCCCAAGTACCCTATTAGCCAAAAGAGCTTTAATGAAATCTGCAGCCATTTGAATGCTGATGAAAAGGGGCAGCTTACGGTATTCCTTCAGTCCAATTGGGGTGTTTTGTATGAATGACAAACAAATCATCATCCTACTTGTGGGTCTTATCTTGATATCAATGCTCCTGATAATCATGGCATTGATGCTTCAAAAGAAGGCAAGTACAAAGTCGGCCGGCAAGCAGGTTTTTAAAAGCAGTGGGCGCGACCCCTGGTTTATTCTCTATACTCTTTTTTCTAAGTTCATTTTAACTAAGCGCTATCTCCAACGCATCAGAAAAAGAATCGAAATGGTAGACCTATCAGACAACTGGACGCTCTCCAGAAAAACCATGCAATTTTCAAGTGTTTCTTTGGGAATCTCTGTTCTAATGTTTGTGCTCTTCATGCTAATGGGGCTCAATTTGTACTATTTAACCATTTCACTGGTTATGATTGTCATTGTCCATAATCAGCTTATAGCGTTGTTCGTCGATAAAATTGATAACAAGCTCCTTGTTCAATTTGAGAAGTTTCTTGGTGATGTCAGGCATCATTATCATGAGCATGGGATGGTAGATGAGGCTATTTACGACGCGATCGGGGATTGCAGCTACGAGATGTCGCTTCACGGAAACAAAATGTATGAGGTTTTATCCTCCAAAGAGCCGGAGGCAGAAATAGAAAAGTACAACGATATAGCCCCCAACAAGTTTTTTAAGTCCTTCCTTGCCAATTGTTATACTGTTCAAAGGTTCGGCGATCAGATTATTGACGATGAGTCCATGTTTCTGTCCAACCTAAACTATCTTAAGCAGGAAATTAATATGGAGCGGTTGAGACGTCAGAGACTCGATAACCTCTTCAACAGTCTGTCTATAATCGCCATTGCTCCCATCTTTGCGCTAAAGCCCATTGAAAGCTGGGGCGTTTCCAATCTTCCTGAAATGGCGCAATATTATTTCGGCTCATACGGCTTCATTGTTCAAATTCTGCTGTTTATTGCCGTCATTTTCTCTTATCAGCTTATCAACCGGCTAAAATCTGATTACAAGTATACCTCTGTAACCAATGGCTTTGTTAACAGAGTCGTAAGATTACCGGCTATCGCTAAATTCCTGGCTATACTAAAAAACAAGCAATACAGCAAGTACCAAAAATACGGTCATGTCATGAAAACGGTGGGTATCCATGAAAGCGTTGAAGCATTCTATTTTAAAAGGCTTTGCTATTTTGTCTTAAGCCTGCTGGCCTGCATTTTAGTCATCATGAACATTCATGCGCTCTCACGAAATAATCTTCTTTATAAGTCTCTGGAAACAGAGATTCAATCCCAAAAGATTGATGTAAAAGCTGAGCAGCAGAAGCTTCTCATGGACCGGAAGTACATCTTAAGATTTGCCAACCAAAAAGCAACCTTTCAGCAAATTGAAAGAGCGCTTTTGAAATCAGGACAGTTTGAGGACAAGCAGCTGGCTGGTATTGCAGCTAAAAGAATACTCGATAAAGTCAAGAAGTATGAAAAAATGTATTTTAAATGGTGGGAGCTTTTGATATCCCTATTCATCGCTTCTTTGTTTTATCATATCCCTTACCTCTTGATGCTTTTCCGGAAAAAGGTCATTCAGCTAAACATGGAAGACGAGGTCATGCAGTTTCATACCATCATTCTGATGCTCATGAACATTGAACGTATCTCGGTCGAGGATATTCTTAAATGGATGGAGCAATTTGCGGTGGTTTTCAAGGATTCTATCAGCCGGTGCCTTAATAATTTTGAGAACGGCGACTTTGAAGCCTTGGAGCAACTTAAAGCTGATGAGCCCTTTGTGCCTTTTACCAGAATCGTGGAGAATCTTCAGGCTGCATCAGATAAAATAACCATTCTCAGGGCCTTTGACCAACTAAAAGTTGAAAGAGGTTATTATCAGGAGAAGAGAAAGCTGGATAACGAGATATTGGTCAACAGAAAAGGGATGTGGGGCAAAATTATTGCTTATGTTCCTTTGGTTTCCACAGTCTTTCTCTATCTGATAGTTCCTTTTATTCTTATCAGTATCACTCAGCTTATGAGCTACTCAAGCCAAATGTCAAATGCGTTTTAAACGGAAGGGGAAAAAGTTATGGAAAATGCAACAAAGGCAATTGTCATTGCCGCATCAGTCATCATCACAATCGCTATCGTCACCATCGGCTTTCTTATTTTCAGGGCAGGCGGAGATGCCGCCAAATCCTCGGTCGAGAAGTTCAATCAACTCACAAATCAGCTTAATGACAGCGAATACACGGTCTACGACAGTAAATCCATTTCTGGCAGCGAAGTGGTCAATGCCGTTAAGAAGTTCACAAAGGATAACGTGGGTATAAGCGTTAAGACAAGCGGTGGCTCCTCTGCAATATGGTATAACAATACCGCGACAATAGTGAGCGATACGGTAGAGACGCTGACAAAAAACAATAGAGATGTCAATGAAATGTATGATGAGTTGAAGGCCGATACTTATGTGAATCCCAACGGGGAATTTGAAGGAAAGGTCTATCGTGATAAGAATGGCCGTATAGCAGCCATATCCTTCACACAGAAGTGATGCACCTTATAGATATGATTAAGGAGCATCAACATGACAGAAAACTTGGCTGAATTTCTTTTTAATGCGTTGGTTCTAGCTCTATTCGTCCTTGCATTGGTGATTTTCCTCTTAGTCTTTCCTAACAGTGAAGGGAATCTTCAAGCATTGACCTCGACGATTCATGAAAGCAGGCAGCTTGTCCAACATCAAATAGAGGAAACGTACCCGACCAGGACGGGGGGGCAGCTCCTTTTTAGTCTTTATCAAGGCCTTGAAACAGATATCATTGTAGACGGCACCTACCTTCCAAAGGGTTCAGATGCCAAAATGGCCGACTATATCAGTATTGCACCCGATGCTGAATACACTGAAAAGTGGTATATGGATACAAACGGCAGGGTTAATCTAGTGGTATACACCAAGAAATAACGAGCTAATCCAAAGACGGGGTTACTGTTTATGAGCGACTCACTAAGCAAGATTGTGGCCATTGTTTTGGCGGCTTTACTGCTGTTCATCTTTCCAATGAAAAACGAGTTTGAAAGGTTGGATCAGACCAGTAGAATTTACGTCTTTTCCGAGACTACCAAATTTGTTGACTCAGTAAGAAATCTGGGCTACATCACACCGACCATGTATGAGCAGTTCAGGAACAGACTTGCCATTACCAACAACCGCTATGAGATAAAGCTGGAGCACTACAAAGCAAAATATGACCCGGTTTATGATGCCCCCCTAAACCCTGCCACCTTTCATAATGACTACAATATCAATCTTGAAGGCTTTTACAATGATGAAATCATGAAATGCCTTTTTCCAACACCTCCTGTATCCACCGCGAGGTATGGCATGGCTAAGGGAGACTATTTCGGTATAACCGTTGTCAATAAAAACAAAACACTGGCAACCAAAATTCAAGAGCTCCTTTTTAATGCAGATATGAAGGTTGAATGTATTTTTGTTAAATATGGAGGGATGATTAGGGATGAAAATAACTGACCTCTCAATAATTTTTATCCTGATTATCCTTCCCTTTTGCTTTTTACTTGAAATTAAGACGGCCAACGCAGAAATAGCCATCTATAAGCGAGTTGAGATACATACCATTCTCGATACTGCTGTGGAAGATGGCTCTTCGACACTTGTTGAATACGGTTCTAGTAAAAACGTGGTCATTAATAAGGAAAGAGCTGTAAAAGCGTTCCTAACCTCACTTTATATCAATTTTGGTGTCTCTGCCGATCCTATCGGGCAAAAAATGCTTCAAGGATATCTGCCTTGTATTATTGTTATTGATTATGACGGCTATTATGTCTTATCCAATGAAGCCTACAGAAACGCCTCCGGCCAAACCGAAACCAAGCTTGTGTGGAGCACCAAAAGGCCTTTTGTTTATAACTCACCGAATTATAGCTTTTCGTTTACATTAGATGAGCAGGTTACGGTCTATACTCTTTCAAACGGATTCATAAGTGGTACGCGTGATCAGCTTGCAGGAAAAATTGTCAGCAACGTTATTTCCGACGAAGCCCTATTTGAGCAAATCCGAAGGCGTACTATTGTTGAGGCCTTAAAAAAGGATATCAATTATGCCATTAACAAACACAATGACATAGCACGTCGTTTTGGCATTTCGTATTATTTCACCTTGCCGACTATAGAAAACGAGGATTGGTATAAAACCATCGACGATGTGGGGCTGCTTGTCTTTTTTCAGGGTATGCCTATCGGCATTACTAACGAGCGCATCAATAATTTTTCCTTGGGTGGAGCCCGTGTTGTCAAGCTTTCTAAATATTTCGGGCAAGAGGACCCCTTAACCCATATTAAATACTATCATAAACAGGGCTGCCCACAGTTATTAAGCCAGGACACAGCCTTTGACAGCCGTGCCAATAGTGCAAAAAATGGCTATTTTCCTTGCAGGATTTGCAATCCTTAAGCGCCATAAGGCCATGGCTTCAATGCGGCTCTTATACACGTAAGAAAAATATAAGCAAAAGCCCCAAAACAACCTTTGAACTGCTCCTCGAACATAAAAATAACCAGATAAGAGGAGCATCGAATAAAGAGTTTGGGGCTTTATTGAGAAAATTATGACTCCCTACTTAAAAATCTTTATTCTTTCAAATACGCCTCTGCTGACTGCTGAATCTCCTTGGCACACTCATCAACCGAAATTTCACCGGTCACATACTTGAGGAATGGTTTGCTTATAATCTCAAAGAGGCTGTAATCGGTCAGCATGCAGTAGGCTATATTATCTACTGCGTTTGACGCCATTTCTGAAACCTCCTTTGAAAGAGGGTTTTCGTAGGCTGCGGAGCTCAATTCTTTCAAAGTTTTCGTAAATGTAGGCATGTGCACAGGAAGTCCAAACCTGTCTTGACTCCTTTGCATATTCTCCGAGAGAAGTATTTTAATAAAATCAAAGGCAATGTCCTTATTTGAACAGTTTGACGGAATTGCAGCCACATAATAGGGCACGGCTGTTGTTTTATTGCTGCCATCCAGAGTGGGCAGCAAAAAATACTGCGGAGCTTCATTAATTTTACTCATGGAGTAGGAGTTCATATTCATGAGGTTAATGGGGTTAAGCAGCTGATCGTCTTCATAGGCAACAACATTACCGTCTGTAAACATTTTGAGTTCATTGTCCTTATAGTTTTCACGCATATTATATTTATCTGTAAAATTAGTCACGCACGGGTAAATATCTTTACCGTATTCAAGCATTTTTTTAAACTCTGGTGTATCAAAGTATACTTCTTTTTTTTGATAATCTACGAGTTTGATGCCACTGCTTAGTGCTATCAAATCTAGAGACAGCTGGTTTGTAAAAAACAGCTTACTCTCGCCGTAAGAACTATAAAAGCGTACAATTTCTTGAGATAGTCTCTCCCAGGTCCAGTTTTCCTTGTTGAATTGAACATTGTTCATGGTCATAGTCGATTGAAAAGTGTAAAATGTCGGAATACCGTAGCTAATAGGTACAATATAGCGCTTGCCTTCACGCACACCCCAATCCATAATTGTCTTCTGATAATCCTTAAGGTCGATGTCAGTTGCTTTTTCGAAATAAGGCTCTAAATCAATGAAGGCACCAGAGGCCATATTTTTCTCAAGACTCCCCAACAGAAATGTTGGTGCAGCTATAATGTCACTGCCAGTATCAGACATTATCCCCGTAGCTATCTCTTTTTCAAATTCCTTATAGTCCTGGAAGACCTTCTCTTCTATTTTGGTCTCAGGGTGTAGCTCCTTAAGCTCAAGGACAGCATCTGAGATGAGAGGGCAGTAATCCATATTATAAATAACCAGAGGTTTAGTATTCCCTTGAGCCGTCGGGCTGGCACTTGGATTACGGCCAATTGTTTCGGCATTCTGACTCGTGCTGCAGGCTGTGAGTAAGAAGCAGATCATTACCATTAAAGATATCGTTTTAACAAAGCTTTTTTTCATATTAACCACTTCCCGTTCCTTTGAATAGATTTCATAAAGAATTCTAAGGCAGGTAAAAGTCATATGATAAGATGAAAAAGGTAACCATAATCCATGACCTTCTTGTGAAAGGATCATTTATCGGCGACTTTTTCTGATAGGACTTTCATTAGCTTATTGGGATTGATAATACGTTCCAAGGTTTTTTCCTTACCGTTGAAGGTAGTTTTTTGTGAATCCCCGGTTGAATAGGCCAGATCTAAAAATTCCATTGGGGTTATGCCTGGTTTGGCTTCACATGCCAGGGCATAAAGTCCACCAAGCCAATAGCCTGAGAGATCAAAGAACTCGCCTGTCATAAGGCTATAGCTGTTATTTTTTGTTGGCGAAGCCAGGGTTAAACCCATACCGGGAACCAAAATGACATTATACGCAAGGTTGATGCCACCGTTCCAGAATAGCTTAACAATCATATCAGAGCTGGGCCTATAGGCCGAGGGCTTGTTTGGTGAGGTTACTTGATCCCATTTCAAGGCTTGAAGTAAATATTTCTCATCAATAGCTTTTTGGTATATGGCATTGTTAACGATGACCAGAATATTTTGCTCATAAGCTTGGTCCAAAACTTTTGTAAACAGGCTATCCGGGTGATCGATGTCGGAATCGACTATAAGAACTCGGATTTTTTTATCCTCACCTAGAAATTTATTAATGTTAAGAACTCTCAAGACCGCTTCAGTTGCCCAGTCTTTATAGCGGGAGGCCTTTGGGTCCAGCAGGGTTGAAATATAATAAAGATCTGCACCGGGGGCCGTTCCAAGCTGATGGCCTACTGTTATGGCGCATGCAGCCGATCCGCGGTAGGTTGCATCCTGATCAGCCCTTAAGGGACTATAGGAGGTATCCTCTCCCTGAATGATAGAAAGCCTTTCCTTATTACGCTTCAAAAATTGAAAGTCACGAACCTCATCGTAATAGACAAGCCGGGACTTATATTCCTCGTGATTAATGTTGGGAATTTCACCTACAATGGCTATTCCAACATGCTTACCGGTTAAGCCCATCTGATGAACGAGGTTAATATTCAATCCGGCTGTCTTCCCATTTTTTATCATCTGTTTCGGATTAAACCCGGCGGGCAGTTGATAAGTCCAAATAGTTTCAGTATCAAAAAGGGTATTTTGCAGCGCTTCTTCCATGTCCTCAAGGTTGAGAGATGTCAGATCCGCATGGCACAAATCGATGTAGTCCGGACCTATACTCTCCTTTTTTTCAGTTGGAAATACGCTAAAAATCTGCTCGCTGGAATGTCGCAGTCCGGGCTCTCGGGAAACGCTTCTCATAATGGGGACTTCAGCTTTATTGCAAGCTGAAAGGAACAGTGAAAAAGCTAATAAAGAGATCCATAGTTTGTAAATTTTCATCGGGCCACCATCCCCTTTAGCTTCATAACGGCTTTAGAACGGTTATTAACATTAATTTTATAGTATATCTCGCTGATATAGTTTTTGACGGTGCCCTCGGTAATGCAGAGCTTACGTGCAATTTCTCCATTGCTTAAGCCTTGTACGAGTAATTGCGCCACTTCTATTTGTCTGTCAGTAAGCTGAAAGGCCAGTGGCTTAAGCGCACCTTCCCGGGGCTGATAATCCGCCGCAAGTCTTGCAATTCTGGCTGCAATAGAGGAAGGCAGGATCACTTCATTCTTATACGCCTTTTTTATGGTGGTAATGAGATCTTCTGATGTTATATCCTTCAAAAGGAAACCACGGGCCCCGTAGGACATGGATTTGAAGATATATTCATCCTCTTCAAAGGTTGTGAGGACGATAATGGCTATGCCCGGGTGTTTTGAGCATATTTTCTGGGTAGCTTCAAGTCCATCCATAATGGGCATTCTTACATCCATTAAGATGATATCAGGCCTCAATTGGTCAGTCTGATCGCAAACCTCAAGACCATTTTTACATGCGCCAAGAACTTGGATGTCGTGGCTGCTATTGAGAATGTTAACCAGGGCGTTGCGTATGAGCTCCTGATCGTCTGCAATCAAGACTTTAATAGGCTCCATTTTCGGATACCTCCTTGCAAGGGATGCTTATGGTCAACGAAAAACCTTCATTCTCTTTTGAATGGAAACTAAAATAACCCCCGAGTCCTTCTACATCCTTCTTGATGGCTCCAAGACCCATACCGAGATTGACAAAGCCGCAGCCTACGCCGTTATCAGAAAGAGAAAAAGACAAACTGCCCGATTTTCGGTCAATAGCTTCTTCATATGTGATACGCGTGCATTTTCCATGCCTGATGGCATTGGTAATGCCCTCTCGTATTGAGGAAAAGATGATTTTCAATGCTTGTTCAGTAAGCTTTAGGCGTACTGGCGAAAAGGTCTTTTCAATCACTATTCCGGTGTTTTTTTGAACCTCTGTGAAAAGCACTAGAATCGCTTCTTCATAGCGAAAAGCTTCATTGTCTGCTGAAAGAAGACGCACAGACTGACGGATTTGGTCGAGGCTTTTCTTCACTTGCTCGCGTGCGGTAATAAGCTGGTTGACAGCCTTGGCGTTTTGTTCCTTGTGCATGATAATGCCTGCTTCTATGCTCAAAGAGGCCGTCGTCAGCGTATGCCCCACAGTATCATGAATCTCACGGGCAATTTTGTTCCTTTCGGCAGCAGCAGCGTTCATCTGAAGCTGGGCGGATTGCTGACGGATTTTCTCGATGGCGTCCTTTAGTTGTCTGGATATGAGCATTTGCCGCTTAATGATAAGGAGTAAAAGCGAGACTAATACAAAGTAGAAAAAGGTATCAAGCTTCAATCTAAGCAATAAGGCCACATTCATCTGGTTATATCTCACGAAACGGAAAACTAAAAGGCCTCCGTTTGTTAAGCAGCTCACCAGCGCAAGCACTATGCACATTCGCATGTCGGTGTGTTCATGAACGACTTGTTGAATGACGATGAGCATGAGGTAGAGAATATAGCATTCTGATTTATCATAAACGGCAAGCCCAGTGATGATCAAAAATTGAAGCGGGAGACAAAGGCTCCCACGGAGAGTACCGTCAATGCTTAGGTAAAACAGCGCAGTAAGGGCAAAAACCATAAATACGATAAGCAGGGCGTTTGAATGGTTTTGAAAAACCTCCGCGATCCCCAAAATCAATAAGCCTGCGAGCAGGTAAAGGTTTGTTAAGCCTCGGCTATTCCTATTGTGAGAAGATTGGGCCATTGTTAATCTACCTCATGGCTGTGCTATCAGTTATAGATGCAACGAAAAGCGGTATCTCCATTATTTAGAAAACTCTTTTCTTATAATAGCTTAAAAAACAAAGAATGGTAAGGTGAAAAAAGTCATTATGACTTTTTGAAGCTTTCATGACCACGCCCCCCTCTGTATTTATAGCAGGTGGTCGTATCGGAATTAGGGTTATAAGAGTAAAAGCGCATAGAAGTATGCCGAGAACGCCTTGTATTCAGAAACAGCAGATATGTAAGACAGGCTACAAACCTATTAAAGTTTGTATTATAGTATTGAAACAGCTTGATGAGGCAGATTCAAACGATTACCCCATGGTGTAAGGTTTTTGTAGGAAAAAATGAGCAAGTAACTCCAATGCGTGATAGGATAGATTTGCTTCCTCAAATTTTTAGGAAATGATACAATAGTAGCTGGCATCTTGCTTACGTACAGTTTCAACAAGAAGACGTCCGTAGAACTTGATGGCTTTTTCATTAGTATCGCATGATACCTAAGCGTATCCAAAGGAGGATAACATGCAAAAGGGTCTACCAGAAAGAAAAGACGTTGATAAAGCCTTGACCTGGGATCTCACAGGGCTTTTTGAATCGGAAGAAGAATACAACACGGCTGTGAGAGAGGCTCAAGAGCTTGCTCAGCAGCTTGAGAAGGAATATAGGGGGAGGCTGACCACAGCACAGAATATCAATAGCTGTCTGGACAGCCTGAGAAAGGTATATGAAACCATGAGTCCCACAGGGGCCTATGCCAGCCTTGCTACCTCAACCGATCAAGCCAATATGGAAAACCAGGCCCGATATATGAAGCTGGTGAACGTGTATTCAGATGTCAGCAGCCGCTTGAGCTTTGTCAGAAGCGAGATCGTCGAGGCCGACGAAGCCGTGATTCAACAGGCCATGGAGGCATCCAAGGAAAACAGGAATTACCTCAAGGAAATCCTGAGATTTAAGAAGCACGCCCTTCACCCTGAGGTGGAAAGAGTGCTGTCGGCGTTGTCACCCACTCTTGAGAGCCCGTATAACATCTACAATATGGCAAAGCTCGCAGATATGGATTTCAAGACCTTTACCGTCGATGGAAAGGACTACCCGCTCAGCTTTGTGTTATTTGAGGACAAGTGGGAGTACGAAAATAATACAGATGTGAGAAGAAGCGCTTTTAAAGCCTTTTCTTCCAAGCTTCGGGAATACCAGAATACCGTGGCCGCAGCCTATCAGACACAGGTACAAAAAGAAAAGACGATGGCCACCCTGCGAGGCTTTGATTCCGTCATCGACAGCCTGCTTTTTGATCAGAATGTGGACAGAGAGCTTTATAACCGCCAGATCGATGTCATTACCGAGAAGCTGGCACCTCACATGAGGAAGTATGCCAAGCTTATTCAAAGGATACATAAGCTGGATGAAATGACCTTTGCAGACCTCAAGCTGGACGTTGATCCCGGCTTCGAGCCTGAGGTTTCTGTGGAGGAATCCAAGAAATATATCGAGGGAGCCCTTTCCGTTTTGGGAGAGGACTATTTATCGGTTATCAAAAGAGCCTATTCTGAAAGATGGATCGATTTTGTCCAGAACAAGGGAAAATCCACAGGAGCCTTCTGCTCAAGCCCTTACGGGAACCACTCCTATATCCTCATCAACTGGACAGAGCGGATGAGAGAGGTTTTTGTTCTGGCTCATGAGCTGGGTCATGCAGGCCATTTTTATCTGGCGCACAAGAACCAGAATATCTATGATTCCGAGCCGTCCTTGTACTTCATTGAAGCGCCTTCTACCATGAATGAAATGTTGATGGCCAATTATCTTATGACTACCATCACCGATCTGAGGTTTAAACGGTGGGTGCTGGCCTCCATGATCAGCCGCACCTACTATCATAACTTTGTCACCCACCTTCTGGAGGCTGCCTACCAAAGGGAGGTCTACCGGATTGTCGACGAAGGCGGAAGTGTTCAGGCAAGCCAGCTCAATGAAATGAAGAGACAAGTTCTCGAGAAATTCTGGGGCGATACCGTCAATATTGTCGAGGGAGCCGAGCTCACATGGATGAGGCAGCCGCACTATTATATGGGCCTTTATC
>JAOABT010000379.1 GCA_026418215.1 Clostridia bacterium
GGATTGACCAGTGTGATGGTGGCGTAAATCTGCAGGCCCAGCTGCAGGGCCAAAACAGGGATTAGGTACGGTAAAATTTGCTGTAATGTCATAATAAAAACCTCCTCAAAATCAACACATTTTTGTTTTTCATCTATTCCGGCTTTTCCTGACGGTCAGCATGACACCGCCCAGTAAAAGCGCGATCAGCAATACAAAGATTTGGGCAATGATCAGTTGCATTCTGTCAGAGGATGTCAGCGTTTGGGCAAATAGCAGCTGAGGAACAAACAAGGCCAGAGAACCCAGGAGTAATACAACAAAAGAAATACTAATTGCCGTTAATACGCGGTTGCTACGTTCTCTCATGCTTTCCTTATCAGTAAAAGCCTCGGGTCTTTCGTTCTCATAGGCCATTCGCCAGATATAGACGCTGGCCATCTGGCCCACGAATTCCCAACCAAACTGCTTGTAGGCTTCCATGTAATCCTTCTTGGGCGTAATCTGTATGTCATAAACATAGCGTAGCTTTCTCGGCTCACCTTTTTTGAAGGTCATGAGGATGGAGCTCCATTGACCGATTTTATCAAGATGCCAGCCTTGTGCTGCCATGTCCTCCAACCAAAGCTCGTAATCCTCGGGAACCACAGTCTTAAACGCTGAGCACCAAACGCGTTTGATATCCTTCACAATAATCCCTCCACGTTCTGATAAAGCTCCTTTATTCTTTGGGCCTCTTCCTTGATGATAGCTTCTCCGGTTGGGGTAATGCGGTAGCTTTTTCTACGGCCTTCTTCTCCGGCACCCTGAATAAGGCCGTCGCCTTCTAGCTTTGAAAGGCTGGAATACACGGTGCCGGCGCCTAGAACGATTCTACCCTTAGTAAGCTCCTTGACGTGCATCATAATACCGTAGCCATGCCGCTCCTCAAAGAGAGAAAGCAGGATGTAGAACATGGTTTCGCTCATGGGAAGGTAACGCTTTCGTGCCTTATCTATATTCATGTCATCGCCTCTTATATCACTCTGTATTGTATCTAAACGTATTATATTACGTCGTGATATATCATGTCAATATCTATCATGAAATAACTTTCCATCAGATGAGTGGACATAATGTCTATTCCCGCAAAATACCTTGCGTCGTACTAAGCAAAGGCGACCACAGTCATATCCATACTCATGTAAGAATGGAGCATCGGCATAAGCACACGCCGGATATGCACCACAACCACACTCACTAGCACAACGGTAGGCAAGCGCTAAATAAAAGGGCGTTACGGGTGGGTCTTGTCGGATTCGCAGAATCGTAACCAGGCGATATTTATCGTTTGACATGTTCCGCTGTGATATAATAGTAAAAATCCTTATTCCCGGTTATAGCCTTCAGGGCTATATATTGTTTGGGAGGATATTAATTTGTTTAAAGCCAGAGCTCGGTTTATCCACAGGGATATCGATTGACCGGAGATTTCTATTTTGATGAATCAGGCAAATTTATACGTTTTGAAACCAATGACAGGTATTACAGCGGAAAAAATAACAGCTACGTTAAGTGTAGATTTTCTGAGCAATCAATAGCTATTCAGAAAAAGATGGGCTGCTGATTCCAGACGATGTTCAAATTACCTGGCACCTTGATCATGGAGATTATGAGTATTTTAAGGGGAAAATTGATAGAATTGTTTATAACATAAAGGCTTGAAGCCTCATAGCCAGAGAACATAAAGAAAGCGGTGCTAAAAATGCAAAAGAGCGGCAACAAGCGTTCGAGCAAGGCGGGGCTGCCCCCGGGAAGCCTGGTTCACATTGGTCGGGTGTATCGGGAGCACATTCATGTCTCCGTGTTTAACTATAATGAAGAAGTCTACAAGGAGCGCATCGCGCACACGCCTGAAGAATGCGTCTCCTTCAGACAGCCCCATACGGTTACCTGGATTAACGTCGACGGTATCAATGACGTTAAATTTCTGGGAGAGCTGGGGGATCGTTTTGATCTCCACCCTCTGGTGCTTGAGGATATAGTTAACACCAATCAGCGTCCCAAGGTGGAGGATTACGGGGATTACCTTTACGTTGTGCTTCGCATGCTGTATTACGCCAAGGACGAGAAGGACACACTCGTCAGCGAACAGGTGGGCCTTATTGTGGGCAAGGATTATGTCCTATCCATCCAGGAGGGCGATGAAAAGCGCGCCGACGTCTTTGAAAGCATTCGTGAGCGTATTCGCAGCTCGGTGGGGAAAATTCGCCGCCTGGGCCCCGACTTTTTGATGTACAGCCTGATCGATGCCATTGTTGACAACTATTTTGTTGTGCTGGAGAGGCTTGACGACAAGATAGAAGAGGCCGAGGATATCTTGGCTTCCGGTGCCAAGGAGGGAACCCTTAATCTGATTCAGGATTTAAAGCGCGAAGCCCTTTTCCTCCATAAGGCTATATGGCCTCTCCGCGAGGTGGCAAGCGTGCTGCAGCGCGAGGAAGGGGCTCATATCCTTCCTGCAACCCGTATTTTTTTAAGAGATGTTTATGACCACATCGTCCAGCTTATGGACACAACCGAGACCATTAGGGATATTCTGTCGGGCATGCTGGACATCTACCTCTCGACCATGAGCAACCGCCTTAACGAGGTCATGAAGGTGCTCACCATCATCTCAACTGTTTTTATCCCTCTAACCTTCATAGCAGGTGTTTACGGCATGAATTTTAAGTTTATGCCAGAGCTCGAACAGCCTTGGGCCTACCCGGCCGTATGGATTGTCATGCTGGTTGTGGCCTTTACGATGCTAAGATACTTTAAAAAGAAAAAATGGCTGTAGCACTTACCTATAATGACATTGCATCCGTGCTGTCAGCGCCTATGGCTATGCCGTTTATAGAAACGGAACCCTGGTCGATGAGGAAAGTTTTGACAACAAGTAACACCAGGGCAAATGATGACAGAAAATAAACATCAGAAATATATTAAGACAGGTGACCGTCTATGATACATGCACAAGGATTACATGAAATTCCAGGTTATGAGGAATGGTCTGAAATCCGGAAGCTCGAAAAGGGCTGGTCTCATGATGAGAAGTACTACATCAAAGCCTCCGACGGCAAAGAGCTTCTGTTAAGGATTTCAAGCGCAGAGTATCTGGAAAGAAAACGCCATGAATTTGACGTGTTAACGCGTCTTTCTGGATCAGTGCCTTATATCTCGCACCCCGTCAGCCTCGGAACCTGCCTTGACCATACAAAAGCCTACCTGCTGCTTACCTGGGTGCCGGGTGATGACGCGGAAACCAGAGTAGGCGCGCTCTCTATCCCGGAACAATATAACCTGGGGCTGGAATCAGGAAAGATACTTAAGGCCATCCATTCCATACCTGCACCCGAGAGTCAGGAAAGCTGGAGTGAACGCTTCAACCGAAAGATTGATAGAAATATCAAGAACTATTTGGGGTGCGGGGTGACCTTTCCCTACGCCGACCAAGTCATTGGCTACATCCAGGAGCATCGCCACCTGCTGGAAGGACGAGCGCAATCCCTGCAGCATGGTGATTATCATACGGGGAACCTCATCCTCACACCTGACCGGCATATAGGGGTAATCGATTTTAACCGCTGTGATTACGGTGACCCGTGGGAGGAATTCAACAGAATCACGTTTTCTGTCGAGGTAAGCCCCTCTTTTGCTGCAGGTCAGATTGACGGTTATTTTAACGATAATCCACCCGACGTCTTTTTCAGGCTTATGGCGCTCTATATCTGGTCAAACGCCATTGCCTCCCTTCCCTGGGCCATCCCCTATGGCGAAAAGGAAGTGGCCGTTATGCTGAACCTGATCAACCAAGCTCTTGAAACCTACGACTATTTCAGGACGATCAGACCCAAGTGGTACACCTTACTTGAAAAAGAAAAAGCCAAGTAGGCAGGCTCTAGATACAATTTGAAAGGTAAATACAATGAATTTTAAAACCATCCATACCCTCTCGGAACCTTATATCCAACAGATAAAAAAGCTTGAAACTATAATCAAGGAAGAGCTTGGCGAGCACCTTGCAGGCATCTATCTTCATGGTTCCTTATGCCTTGAATGCTTCGTTGAAGGCATAAGCGATGTGGATGTCCTCGTAGTATCTGACGAAAGGCTGCCATCCGCAAAAAGACTTGAGCTGGCAAGGAGACTTCTTACTATTCAGCATCAACCGTCGCCGCTGGAGCTCTCGGTAATATATACCGGTCACTTAAAGCCCTGGCACCACCCCACTCCTACCCAGTTTCACATCAGCGATTATCACCAAAAGACTTATGAGGAGCTGACAGTCGATAACAACCTGAACCACTGGCTTTTAACCGATGAGTTTGGCGATCCCGACATCGCCTGTCACGCCACGCTCATCCGGCAAAGCGGTATTTGTCTAACAGGAAGGCCTATTGACGAGATCTTCCCGGAAATTCCAGAGGAGGATTTCTGGCAGTCCATTACCAACGATCTCGATGATTATGATTTCAACGCCTATGGGCAAGATTACTTCACCAGCAACATTCTTATTCTCGGACGGATCTGGTCCTATAAGGCAGAAAAACGCATTCTCTCTAAATACGAGGCGGGACGGTGGGCTGTAGACCGAGTGCCCGAAAGAACACGCTACGTTATGGAGAATGCCCTTAACTCGAGATTCGGAATAGAAGACCAGCAAGCCTATGACAAGGATGATCTCGAGGCCTTGCGCGTCTTCCTGATTGAAAAAATCAGGGCCTAGCCTTAAAATGAATAAAAACGGCACTTATCTTTTTAAAGGAGCGACCTATGAAAATTGGTATTATAGGCGGTATTGGGCCCGAATCCACCATGGATTACTATAAAAGCATCATCGCAGGCT
>JAOABT010000437.1 GCA_026418215.1 Clostridia bacterium
CCTGCCCTGTGGGCGTTGCTACCCAGAACCCGGCTCTCAGAGCCCGATTCACCGGCAAGCCCGAGTATGTTGTCAATATGATGCGCTTTATCGCTCAGGACCTGAGAGAAATTATGGCAGAGCTCGGCTATCGTTCACTCGATGAAATGATTGGCCGCGCTGCAAGCTCCCTCACACAGGAAAGCCAGTCCGTCAAGACCAAGAACCTGGATCTCGCCGGATTGATTTCCGCAGACCTGCCTCTGCCATGGCATGTGGTTCCTGAAACCGAAGAGCATAACCGCCTCTTCCACGATATGGTGAGATCCCTCATCTCTTCAGGCGGCGGCGTGGTCAAGCGCAAGATCAAGAATACCGAAAGAGCTGTCGCAACCCGTGTGGGCTACTTCATCAGCAAGGAATACGGAAAGCTACCCGACGGTCACCTCAAGTTCAACTTCGAGGGAACCGCAGGCCAAAGCTTCGGCGCCTTCATCCCTAAGGGTCTGGAGCTCAGACTCGAGGGTGAAGCCAACGACTACCTCGGCAAGGGCCTAAGCGGCGGACGCATCATCGTGAAAGCGCCGGACAATGCAGGCTGGAGCGAGAAGGACAATCTTCTCTGCGGCAACGTTGCACTCTTTGGTGCAACCAGCGGCGAGCTCTTCCTGGCAGGCCGCGCAGGCGAACGCTTCTGCGTTAGAAACAGCGGCGCCAAGGCGGTATGCGAAGGCGTCGGCGAGCACGGCTGTGAATATATGACCGGCGGTGTGGCTGTTATCCTCGGCTCCGTCGGAAGAAACTTTGCTTCCGGGATGTCCGGTGGGATCGCTTATTTCCTTGAGGACGAAGGCTTTAGAAAGAAGTGCAACACCAAGATGGTCGGCCTCTATGAGCTCGACGCCATGGACGTTGTCACCCTCTACACCCTGATTCGCCGTCATACCGAATATACCGGCTCAAAGATCGGGCAGGAAATCCTTGATAACTGGCCTAAGATGGTCCATCGCTTTGTCAAGGTTCTGCCTAATGACTATAAGGAAATGCTCGATGCCATGGCAAAGGCAACCATCGAAGGACTGACCGGAGATGATATGCTCTCCCGCGCCTTCAGCATCAAAACCGGAGCAGGGAGGTAAGTAAAATGGGAAAAGCAACAGGCTTTATGGAATATGATAGAAAAACGGCACAGGAAAGAAAGCCCGACCAGCGCATCAGCGACTGGGACGCCTTTCATCCGGTGCTTTCCGAGGAGGAGGCCAAGGTTCAGGCAGCACGCTGCATGAACTGCGGTATCCCCTTCTGCCACGGCGGTGTTAACTGGAAAGGCGTAGCCTCCGGCTGCCCCCTTGGCAACCTCATCCCCGAGTGGAACGACCTGGTTTACAGAGCTCAATACGAAGAGGCTTGGAAGCGTCTTTCACGCACCAGCCCCTTCCCTGAGTTTACCTCCAGGGTGTGTCCCGCCCTCTGTGAGGGTGCCTGCACAACGGGTCTTCATAATGGCGCTGTCACCGTAAAGGAAATTGAACGCTTCATCACCGACATGGCTTGGGAGAAGAGCTGGATTCAGCCCAATCCCCCCAAGGAGCGCAATGGCAAAACCGCCGCGGTTATCGGCAGCGGCCCCGCAGGCCTTGCAGCGGCATGGAAGCTTAATCGCCTGGGCGTTACTGTTACAGTATTCGAAAAGAGCGAGCTCCCCGGCGGACTCTTAACCTTTGGTATCCCCAACATGAAGCTTCCCAAGGAAGTTGTGGCACGCCGTGTCAAGTTCCTTGAAGATGAAGGCATCACCTTCGTTACCAATACCGATGTTGGCAAGGATCTTAAGGTTGAAGAGCTCAAGAAGTTCGACACCGTTGTACTTTGCGGCGGAGCCGGTCAGCCCAGAGACCTGACCGTTGAAGGAAGAACACTGGAAGGCGTTCGTTTTGCAGTGCCCTACCTCACCGAGGCCACCAAGCGCGTGCTCTCCGGTGATACGGAATCAAAGCCGCTTCAAGGCAAGAATGTCGTCATCATTGGCGGTGGTGACACCGGTAACGACTGTGTGGCCACCACCATCCGCGAGGGTGCTGCCTCCGTTAAGCTGCTTGAAATCATGGCTGCGCTTCCTAGTGAGCGTGCCAATGATAATCCCTGGCCCCGCTGGCCCTTCGTTTTAAAGACTGATTACGGCCATCAGGAAGCCATTTATCTCTTTGGTCACGACCCCAGAAGCTACCTCACCACAACAGCCTCCTTCATTGGTGAAAACGGTCATGTCACAGCCATTGAAACCATGGAAGTGGAATGGGTGACGGAAAACGGCAGACGTATCCCCAAGCCCAAGGCTGAAACCAAGAAGGTGTATCCCGCTGATCTCGTGCTCATCGCCATGGGCTTCGCCGGTGCTGAAACCTATCTTCCTGAAGCGCTCGGCATCTCCTTCGGCAAGACCCATGCCACCGACAAGCCCGGCGTATTCGCCGCAGGTGATATGAGAACTGGTCAGAGCCTTGTGGTGCGTGCCATGAGAGACGGCATGGATGCCGCCTTGGAAGCAGCCAAGTATCTGGGTTTGGAATAAGAAAGCCAAAGGCCTTTTGTACGACCTGAGGCCTTCCGGATAATTGCCTCTACAACAAATTCACTTGGATTATTTCAGTTCATCATGGACTTATGCGGGCCTAACTTTCAGATGATCCTTAGTCCGATTTCGGAGGGGGAGATAAGAAAGTTAGGCTTTTACTTTGCTAAAACAGCCGGATTTCCTTTCCGATGCGGTCATGTTACGTTGATGCCGGCTGAAAACGGGCAAGCCGCCAACCCTAGGATTTAGGCACAATGCCCCTTATAGGCCTCAGTAATCTCAAGCCGGACAGGATTTGTACGACATGCTGCTATAGACCCCGGATTTGAAAAGGCAACAGCCAGTTTCATAAAATCACCAAGAAAGGGAGCCTACACGCAGCGCTTTGGTTATAATCTCAATATAAACCATAAGAAAAACGGCTGACATCTTGCGTTGAAGTACGGATTATGGTAAATTATAAATATAGTGTTCCTATTTCGGAATACTAAACCAACAATGAGAAGAGGATGCCTATGAAATTCACAAAAATGCATGGTCTCGGCAACGACTACATCTATGTCAACGGCTTTCAGGAATCTGTTCCTGACCCGGTTTCGCTTTCTGTCAAAATAAGCGACAGGCATACGGGAATCGGCGGCGACGGGCTCATTCTCATTCTGCCGTCGGATAAGGCCGATTTTAAAATGCGTATGTTTAACGCCGACGGCTCTGAGGGTGAAATGTGCGGTAACGCCATCCGCTGCGTCGGAAAATACGTCTACGACCGCGGGATGACCTCCAGCACCGTTATTACCGTTGAGACACTGGCGGGAATACGCAAGCTCACACTCTTCCCGGGTAAGGATAACAAAATTGAGCGTGTTCGCGTTTGGATGGGACTTCCCCGCTTCCCCGACAAGGATGAGCTGTTGGATTTACCAGCAAGGGATTATCCAGTATCGGTTCAGGCCTTGGATAAGGCTTTCAGCCTTTACTGCGTTTCCATGGGAAACCCCCATGCCGTGACAGAAATTACGGATGTCTTCAGCTACCCTGTTGAAAAATACGGCCCAGAGATACAAAAGCTTTCCATCTTCCCTAAGTCTGTAAACGTAGAATTCGTCGAGGTTACATCCCCCGACACCCTGAATATGCGTGTATATGAAAGAGGAAGCGGTGAAACCATGGCCTGCGGTACCGGAGCATGCGCTTCAGCCGTTGCCATGATGCGCCTTGGCAAGCTCAATAAATCCGCTTTTGTTAAGCTTCTAGGCGGGACACTTCAGATTGAGTGGCTGGACGACGGAATCTATATGACCGGGCCCGCAACCCATGTTTTTGATGGCGAAATAGCGCTATAAATAAGGAGGAATCGTCATGATCGTAAACAGTAATTTTGGAAACGTAAAAGAGAGCTACCTTTTTTCAGAAATAGCGAAGCGTGTGAACGAATTCAAGGCAAACAACCCCAATGCTGATGTCATCCGCTTGGGAATCGGTGATGTCACCCAGCCTCTTCCCGATGTCAGCGTTCGCGCTATGCATGAAGCCGTAGATGAAATGGCTCAAGCTTCAACCTTCAGAGGCTATGGTCCTGAACAGGGCTATGACTTCTTGAGACAGGCTATCGCTGAAAACGATTTTAAGCCAAGAGGCTGTGATATCGAAGCCGATGAAATCTTTGTGAGCGACGGAGCCAAGAGCGATACGGCGAACTTTACCGATCTTTTTGGCAAGGGCAACATCATTGGTATTTCAAATCCCGTCTACCCCGTTTACCTCGATTCTAACGTCCTGGCAGGCCACTCCGGGCTTCAATTGAACGAAGGCTATGAAAACATCCGTTTCCTCGATTGCCTGCCTGAAAATGATTTTAAGCCCGCTATCCCCAAGGAGAGGCTTGATATTGT
>JAOABT010000471.1 GCA_026418215.1 Clostridia bacterium
AGATGTGTATAAGAGACAGCAATTATGCTGTAAGACTAGGCAAACAAGCGGTTGATGAAATTTTGAGAAAACTGTAGTATACTAGTTTTATTTGGTAATTTCTTTTACTTTTAGGAGGAAGACATGGATAAAATCGTATGTTCCGTCATCGTTCCCATGTACAACGAGGAAGCGGTCATTATGGAAACCTACCGCCGTCTGACTCAGGTCATGGAGAACTTTGGCGAAAGCTATGAATTGGTTTTTATTAATGACGGCAGCAGAGATAAAACCCGCGAGATGATTTCTGAGCTTTGCAAGAGTGATCAGCATGTGAAAATGATAGATTTCGCCCGAAATTTCGGACATCAGATAGCTATTACCGCCGGGATGGATTATGCCGCCGGTGACTGCATGGTCATCATCGACGGGGATCTTCAGGACCCGCCGGAGCTCATTCCTGAAATGGTTAAAATTTGGCGTTCTGGTTACGATGTTGTTTACGGAAAAAGAAAATCCAGGCAGGGTGAAACCTTCTTTAAAAAATTCACCGCCAAGAGCTTCTACCGTTTATTAAGAGGTATGACAGACGTTGATATTCCCGTGGACACAGGTGATTTCAGGCTCATTGACAGGCGCGTTTGCGAGGCTTTAAAGCAGCTGCCCGAAAGAAGCCGCTACGTTCGAGGTCTTATGAGCTGGGTCGGCTTCAAGCAAACAGCCATTGAGTTTGAGCGAAGCGAGAGGTTTGCAGGGGAAACAAAATATCCCTTAAAGAAGATGCTGAAGCTCGCCATGGACGGCATTATGTCGTTCTCCTATAAGCCCCTGAAGTTTGCCTCTTACCTGGGTTCAGGGATTTCCCTCATCAGCTTTATCTACTTAATCATTGTCCTGTTCCAGAAGGTGTTCTTCCCCACATCCGCTACGTCCGGTTGGGCGTCGCTCATTGCGGTCAGCCTTTTCTTCAATGGTATCATTCTATTAATGCTCGGTATCATCGGGGAATACATTGGACGTATCTATGATGAGGCCAAGGGCCGTCCGCTCTATATCATCAGCGAGCTCAAAAACATGGACGACCGGCAAAGCCCCAGATTCAAGCTGTAGGTGGGCGTTTGGATTTTAGATACGACCAGCTTGTTCAGTGTAGGTCTTATCGTTGTTTACTCCCCATTGGACCCTTCATTAGTCATAACAATCATAGCAAAATCTTGTTTAATGTTATAATTGAATACAGCATTAGTCCGCTATTACTAAATTAAAAGTGATAATGGCATCATGCCAAAATCGCTCTTCTCTGCGGTTTGACAGGATGTTTAATTTGAACATCCTGCTTTTTTATTCTTTAAATAGGGTTCATCCTCTTAACCTTTAGTTGATCAGCTCGAACTTTGTTCCATCTCGTTTAACCTTGTAAAAGGAATAATCCTTGGATTCCTGCCCCGGCACATACAAAAAGACCCAATCTTCAACAATATTGGGGCTGAACCACAGAGAACGGTCAATTTTTTCGACATTTCGGTAATCCTCAATGGTTTTAAGTCATTCTAAATTGTTAAAATTATTGACTGTCAAAACAATAGAGATTTCCGCTGCTGACATTAAAGCTTGAAGGCTTTTTCTTCAGCTCTTTAAAACCCGAACCATCTGTTTTCATTTTACAGAAGACATCATCATCGGCTTCCTTTGAAGCAACTTCCCCATAAATACAACCCTTTACGACAATGAAGGACATCCGCTGCTTGTCTCAAACCATTTCTCTATCAGAGCCATCCAACTTCATACGCTCAATATTAAGACTATCTTGATTGAGAAAATATATCCAGCCGTCTTCTATATTCAGGTTAAGCCGTCCTTGCAAAGCTCTTCTCTGCCTATTCCATCTGGTGCTGACTCTATAGATACCAGCCTGCAATTCGTCCATTTCTTATGTAAAGTCAATCCATCCGTCTACGACATGAAGATAATAACCACTTTCTTCACATAAGACTGTTCGCTTGGATCCATCTGTCTTCACCTTGCAGATGTTTACCGTTTCGTTACCTTCATCGTCAAGGACGCTTTCAGAATAATAACTCCAATCATCGACGACATTGATGTACTTAGCATACACGTCTGCAACCTTCTGACCATCTTTTCCATTGGCTTGAACCTTCCTGATGCTGTCTTCCTTGTAAGCTTCAAAGTTTATGGGCGTCGGATAATAGATCCAATTTCCCTGTATTGCCGCATGGTCTCCATTACAAATATTCCCGTTAGTGTCGCCCATGGTGTTGTTTATAACTATCTGCTTTCTAAATCTTCGTGATACCTCAATATCTTCTTTGCTGCACTTAAGACAATATCTTGAAGTGAGGAGCACTGTAAGCGCCAACACAATAATTACCTCTTTATACAAACCCCTTGCATCACGAAAAGCCGGAACGACATGAATAATTGATATTGAATTACATGTCGGTTCAGTATTTCCATATATAACCTAAAACCTTCGTAAGATTGTAAATTCAAACTCTTCTTGACAACGCTTTTAACATTTTATAACATTAAAGATAATCATTTGCTTTCGGATATTCTTTTGGCACCTTTTTCTTTCACTTCTTCTTGTTGAAAGGGGACCTTCCATGAAAAAGCCTTATGGCATCAAGCTTATTATTTTTTCCCTCATCCTTATCGCGACATT
>JAOABT010000475.1 GCA_026418215.1 Clostridia bacterium
TGTCGCTTTGTCCCTTCAGATATGCTGCTCTCTGGCCTGGAGGGTGAGCACGAAGCCGCGCCTTCCCTCGGCGTCGGTGGTTTCACCCGCAATACGCCCCGGCATTCTTCTGATATAGGGCGCTTTAACTGCAAAGTAGCCGAGCAATGGGCCGCCGTAATTCATGGGATTTCCCAAGGGCTGGGCCTCTCCCACGGCGATATCGGCACCTAGCACGCCGGGTGATTCAAAGAGTCCAAGGGAGATGAGATCGCAAACCGCAATGACCATGGCTCCCTTGGCTTTCGCCTTTTCACAGATGGCCTTTAAATCCTCAACCGTTCCGAAGAAGTTAGGCGATTGAATAACTACTGCGGCTGTGTTGTCGTTAAGTGCTCCTATAAGCTCTTCTACAACCACTCTGCCGCCCTTACCGTCAGATTTGGAGCTGTCCACGACAGTCGGAATCTCAAAGCCGATTTCCTTGATCGATAAACCGGAATGACAAAGGCCTGACGCCACGACTCTTCGATATTGGGGGTTCACGCTTCTGGCCATTATGATTTCGTTTCTTTCAGTCTGTCTGTGAGCCAGCAAAACAGCCTCATAGAGCGCTGTTGCTCCGTCATACATGGAAGCATTGGCCCCATCCATTCCGGTTAGCTCACAAATCATGGTCTGATATTCAAAGATGGATTGCAGAACGCCCTGGCTGATCTCAGGCTGGTAAGGCGTGTAAGCCGTATAAAACTCCTGCCTGGAAAGGATATGCTTCACGGCCGATGGAATCATGTGATCGTAAAGGCCCGCTCCTAAAAAGCACAGGTTCCAGCTTGCATCGAAGTTCTGCTGCGTAAGCTCGCGGATATGCTTCTTAAGCTCATATTCAGACAAGGGCGCGGGAAGCTCGAGGTCTTTCTTAAGTCTCAAAGACTCCGGAATCGCAGAAAAGAGCTCCTCCTTCGACGTTAAGCCCAAGGTGTTCAGCATCCTGTCCTGCTGCTCCTTCGTTACAGGGATGTATGGTGAATTCATGCCTATTCCCCCTTGGTGAAGGCTGCATACTGCTCATGGTTCATAAGAAGCTGGAGCTCATCCGGGTTTTTCATGGTCAGCACAGCAATAGGGTTTTCATAGGGGTTTTGGTTGATGAGCTCAGGCTGATCCTGCAGGGCGTCGTTTGTATCGGTGACCGTGCCGGAAAGGGGCGAGAAGACGTCAGATGCAGCTTTTACAGACTCCACCACACCCAGAACGGCTCCCCTGGCAATTTCCTTTCCTTTTTTGGGTACTTCCACAAAAACGATGCTGCCCATTGAGTTTTGAGCATAATCGGTGATGCCTATGGTAGCTTGATTACCCTCAACGCGCACCCATTCATGATCCTTTGAATAATAAAGCTCCGGTCTGATTTCCATAAAAGATCCCTCCGTCTTATTTCTTATATTTCTTCCCATAAAAGGGCAGTTCAACAATTTTAGCCTGGCAGCTCCTGTCTCGAATAAGGACTTCAATGATGTCCGCGGGTTTAGGATTTCCTTCCAGCAGGGCGATACCGCCGTTTTGGTTCAGGGTTGGCAAAGGGCCTCCGCTGGTCACGTATCCTATTCTTTCCCCATTTTTATGAACCTCATAACCGTTTCTTGGAATACCTCTATCTAGCATTTCAAAGCCATAGGTTCGCCGTTTCAGCCCTGCAGCGGCTTGCTGCGCCAGCGCTTCCTTACCCACGAAGCTTTCCTTCTGGAGCTTGACGAACTTGTTAAGGCCTGCCTCAAGCGGTGTTATGCTGTCCGAAAGCTCGTGCCCGTAAAGAGGTAACGCCGCCTCAAGCCTTAAGGTGTCTCTGCAGCCCAACCCACACGGAACAAGGCCGTCCTCTCTGCCAGCCTCCAGAAGGCCATTCCAGAGCTTAACGGGGTCTGCATCTCTATCTTGAACATTGAGATAAAGCTCAAAGCCATCCTCACCAGTGTAGCCTGTGCGGGAAATCAGTACCTTCATACCTAGCACTTCCATCTCTTTAAAACAGAAGAACCCCGGCAAATCCTGGCCCTGTGCGAGCTTGGCTATGACCCTTTCAGCGGCGGGGCCCTGAAGAGCCAGCTCAACATATAAGGGAGATAAATTCTCAATCTCCACATTTCCTTGTGCCTTGGAACGAATCCATTCCTCATCCTTTTGAATGTTGCCGGCATTTAAAATGAGAAGCAGTGTCGTTTCCGCGACCTTGTAAACGAGGATGTCATCCACAACGGTGCCGTTTTCATAGCACATGGGCGAATAAATGGCCTTTCCGTATGGCGCAGGCAGGATATCATTAGTGACAAGCCCGTTCACGAAGGATAGGGCATCATTGCCTGTAACCAGAAGCTCCCCCATGTGTGAAACATCGAAAAGCCCGCAGGCTGTGCGTACGGCCTGGTGCTCTTTAAGAATATCCGAATAAGAAACAGGCAGCTCCCAACCGCCAAAGGAAGTGAATTTTGCACCCAGAAGCTTCTGAGCCTCGAAAAGCGGTGTATGTTGGTCCATCGTCATCATCTCCCTCATTTTTATAGGATTATTTGCGACCCTGCACCTCAAAAAAGCAACAAAAAAAGGGTCACCAATCACAAGTGATCGATTACCCTGTCTTATACCTGAGAGATTCTATCCCTTTAAGGGGAAATTGCTCCTTCGGTGCCCGTGCGGGCTCTTCAGAGTTGTGTCCGGCCACGGTCTTTTTGCCTGAAAGGTTCACCCAAGCTCAATCTTCGCTTGAATTTGCTTCTTCGGCTCCCATTTCTTGATGGGTCTCTTCCGTAACCCTCATCCAGCATGTTAAAATGTTTTTATATCTACATTATATTTCAGAAATTTTAACCATGCAACCGGATATTCACTGCTCTTTGGGTGGTAAATATTTTTTATCTATTTTACGAGGGGTATCGCATTGAGAAAGAGAAACAAAAGAACGCTGAATAGCCGTATTAAATATACAACCAAGCTTTGCATCATTCTTGTCATTGCCATTTTTGCCGCGACTATTTCTTTTATGTCCGCTTACATTACCAAGCAAAACAGCTCCTTTTTTGCGGGGATGTTCGCGCATGTCATAGCGGACAGGCTTACTTCAAAGGAAACACTGGACTATCTGTCTGTTGATGATGTTGTCAAGATCAAGCCCGGCTCAACCGAAGCCAATCTGCTCTTCACCATCATGAAGGAATTTGAGTCCAATGCCTACCAATACTATTTGCTGGACAGGCAGGAGGGTGTGGTCGTATCCATCCCGAAGCCTCCACCCGGAGCCGCAGCCGGGGCCGAATCCGACCTCATCATCCATCCTCAGGAGGGCTTGGGCCGGGCAAAATTTAATGATATCTCCCAGGTGATGATCTTAATTGACGGTAATATCGTTTATAGAACCGATCCTTATACCGGTCCCGCCAGAACCGATGTGAAACAGGATACCACTTTTCTGCAAGAAGTAAGTGATTTCTTCACAACCCAGTCCGTCTATTATATACCCAACAGCGATGGAAAACCCGTTGCGGAGGTGCTTGTCAGGCTGAATCCAAGCTTCTCGCTTCAGTTTTACGGCTACCTTGTGATTGGAATTCTCTTTGCAGCCATCGCAAGCTATATTGTGTCGCTCATTCTGACTTCCTTCCTTACGCGAACGGTTTCAAAGCCCTTTGAAATTCTGGACAAAAACCTGGTTTACCTTGCCGAAGGCAATTACGACGAGCTTCTGAATTCCCACATTCAGGTTAAGAAGCCCTTGACTGAAATCAAGTCCATTGCCGACTCCACCAATATCATTCTCGATAAAATGCATGAATTCAGCCATATCATCGGCAATCAGAATGATTTGATGGAAAAACAGAATCTTGAGCTTGAATCTCAAAACGAGGAGCTCATGGAAAGCCGAAAGCAGATACGCGATGCTCAGACCCAGCTCGTTCAGAATCAGAATCTGGCTTCCGTGGGCCAGCTCACAGCCGCCATCTCCCATGAAATCAATACGCCTCTGGGGACCATCAACAGTAATGTTCAGCTTCAGAACATGATTTTGGACATGCTGCTGTCAAATCCTGAAATCACAGGCGACAGCGAGCTCTATGAGACTGTTTCCCAAATGCGGAGGGCGGGAAGTGCAAGCATGGCTTCCTGCGATCAGGTTTCATTGATTATTAAGAGCCTCAAGAACTTTTCAAGACTTGACCAGGCTGATTACCAGGAGTGCGACATCAACGAAAATGCTCGAAGTGTGGTGCTATTAACACGCTATCTTTGGAAAAACCGCATCGCTATGCATGAGGAATATGGTGCCATTCCCTATATCAAATGCTATCCGGGCCTTTTGAACCAGGTTTTCATGAACATTCTTGTCAACGCCATCCGTTCTATACCCGACAAAGGCGATATCACCATAAAAACCTGGCACGACGAGGATTACGTCTATACATCCATTCGAGACACGGGCAAGGGTATCAGAAAAGAGAAGCTGGCGGGTATATTTGAATCCGGGTTTACGGTCTCCGAGGCCGAGAAGGGTATTGGACTGGGTCTTTCAATTTCAAAGAATATCATCGACAAGCACAATGGCTCTTTAGAAGTAAAAAGTAAATTCGGCGAAGGTACCGAATTTACTTTCAAGCTGCCCATCAAAGGGAATATCTAGTTTTTACATGGTATTTCTTACATGGAAATCGCTTTTTCAAAACAAGAAGGTATGGACCATGAAATAACCTATACCGCGCCCTAATACTGATATACCTTTGGCACTCCCGTTTCTATTCGGCAATCGAATCTATGCTTCCGTCATCAATTAAGCTGAAAAGTACATCAATAATACTCTTGTCGAGCTGACCTTTACCTGCTTCTTCAAGCAGGATAGCCTTGCACTTTTCTATGGGGAGCTTATCCCTGTAGGGACGCTTGGAGTAAAGCGCATCGAAAATATCTGCAACGGCCAGAATGCGAGCCTCCATTGAAATATCCTCTGCTTTTAAGCCATCGGGATACCCGCTTCCGTCCAACTTTTCATGGTGATGGCGCACGGCATCCAGACAATCCTTGAGGGAGCCCAAGGGCTTTATG
>JAOABT010000489.1 GCA_026418215.1 Clostridia bacterium
CGGTGAAACTATAGAGATGTCCTGCCCTGTCAAGGCATTCACCAAGGAAGACTTGCCCGAGTTCATATTTCCGAAGACCGCTATATGCTTTCTATTTGCCAAAGGTGTTGTATTCACAAGCTTTTCCTCCGCTAATCAATGTCGTTCTAGTCTTTATTGGGGTTTCTTAAAAATTTCACAGACAATACTCTCTTAAACCCTAACAGCCCTCATAAGAATAAGTCCCGCTCCCCGGCTTCAATCTGTTCAAGACGCTTTTGAGTGATGGCCTTGATATCCGGGCGTTCAATCTTTTCAAGCTCTTTATCAATCATCCCTTTTACAGCCTGTTTGAACGCCGTGTCCCCAAAGTCGGAGGCATACTCCATCAAGGTCATGAGGGCATTGGGTGTGCAGACATGGTGGATTTGACCTGATTTTGCAAGCTGCATAAATCGGTCACCCGTCCTCCCCTGACGATAGCAGGCGGTACAATAGCTCGGGATGAGACCGTCCTTCATGAGATCGTTAAGCACTTCCAAAGGGCTTCGCTCGTCAGAGGTTTGGAATTGAGCCGTACTCTTGCCTTCCTCATGCTGCTGGTATCCCCCCACGCCTGTCTGGGAGCCAGCACTCACCTGTGAAACACCGTAGTGGATGAGCTCCTTGCGCATCTTAGCTGATTCCCGGGTTGAAAGAATAATGCCCGTATAGGGTACTGCCAGACGAAGAATAGCCACAAGCTTTTTAAAGAGCTCATCGGGCACAAGGTCGGGAAATTGGCTTAAATCCATGCCCTCTGCCTTTTTAAGCCGGGGGACAGAAAGGGTATGGAAGCCTACCCCAAACTTCTTTTCAAGGTACTGGTTATGTATCATGAGGCCCAAGACCTCGAATTTGGGGTCAGCAAGGCCAAAGAGCGCCCCCGCTCCAACATCATCAATTCCGGCCTCCATAGCGCGGTCAAAGGCCGTGAGATGGTATTCGAAGCTGCTCTTGAGGCACTTAGGGTGCATACGCTCGTAGGTAGGCTGATGATAGGTCTCCTGAAAGAGGATATAGGTTCCGATACCGGCCTCCTTAAGCTTTTTATAGTTTTCAACCGTCGTGGCCGCTATATTGACATTAATCCTTCGAATGTTGCCTTTGGCTGAGGGTGTGTCATAAATAGTCTTGATAGCCTCAAGGATATAGTCGATGGTGCAGTTCACGGGGTCCTCGCCCGCTTCAAGCGCAAGCCTTTTGTGTCCCATGGCCTCAAGAATCTGAACCTCCCTGCGAATTTCGTCCATGGAAAGCTTTTTACGGGTAATGCCGCTGGTTCTGTGATAGCCGCAGTAAATACAGTTGTTAACACAATAATTGCTTATGTATAGAGGGGCGAAAACGACGATTCTGTTGCCGTAAACCCTTTTCTTAATCTCACCGGCCACATGGAAGATTTCCTTCTGCACCTCTGGGTCACTATTTTGCAGAAGCACTGCGACCTCCCATGGTGTTAAGCCCTCCATGCGGTCCGCTTTCTTAAGAATGGCCAAGGCTTCATCTTGTGAGGCTCCCAGCGCTTTAGAAAGGTATCCCTCAATTTCTTCTCTGTCAATAAACATGGCTGTCCCCCCATTTTCAAACTTCCTTTTTCGAAATGGCTGTTTTAACTGAAACATGCGGCAGGTTGCCTATTTTGCCCGTAAGGCTGTTGATTTCATCCAGCTCGCCGCAGACAATAATGCTGATGACTGAAATGCCCTCTTCCATGGGAATGCCCATCCTTCCCCTGACAATCCCCTTAAAGGACGCGACGATCTCGTTAAACTCCTTCTGGCATTTCTCGGCCTCTTCCAAAATGGCGCTGATAACGGCTATCCTTTTCATAAGCAATCCTCCAAACTCTATTTATCACTCCGACACGAAGCAAACCTTCTGCTGAAATAGAAAACGGCTCCCCCCTTGGAAAGCCGTGTATACTCTTCGTTTAAGGACATCGATGCAGACTGTAGAAAATAATTCATACTGCTGCGTCAAAGCCTAAGCATTTATTAAAGACTTTCCTGATCGATCAGATTTCTCTTCTCTGTAAGGATACCTTTTATTTAAGTTGTTTAAGCCCCCACACCGGATAAGATAAGGTCTCATTCAGAATGGTTAACTTTGTTAATAGTTTATCAAACATCGCCCTGTTTTGCAAGACCTTCATGGGGCTTTGCAGGTATACATTCCTACAATAAACGCGACTATTTAAATTGGGCATGTGTAGATACATTAGTGCTTATTCGTCTTTCCTAACCAATCCCCCATTTCAGCATTTTAACCCATTTCTATGAATAAACATTTATAATCTTTTGTGCTATAATGAAACCGTCTTGTTTCTAGGAGGGTCCTCATTGGCAGGCTATAATTTTGCACCTCACACAAATAAATACAGCAACCAGTACATATTCGTTATCCTTCTCGAAAGGCTCACCCAGTTTGTGGGGCTATACTTCTCAATCATAACGGCAGGAAAGCTTCTTAAAAACGCTTTTCTTGGGGGAGCTCTATTTATTGGCGGCCAGCTCATTATGCTGTTCAGCGGAATATTCGGCGGTAAAAAGCGTACCATTCCAAGCAGCGAGCGCTTACGCTATATGCTGTATATCCCTTTTACTGTCCTGATTCTGTTCTATTTGGTTTTTAAATTCCCGCTTCAGGGAAGCCGTGAAAACCTCTACGCTCTGTTACTCTTTATTGGCATCCAGTTTATCAGCTTTTATCTTTTTGTGGGGACCCCGCTATCTCCGCCCGGTACTACCCGTTACCACAGAAAGCCTCTCCCCTACTGCATTCTCTGCCTAATGGCCATTGTCCTGTTTTTACTGTCCGCTCAGATGGATACCAGCCTACTGATGGCTTTGTATTTCCTGCTGGACGCTGTTCTCATCGGCCTATACCGCTTTCTTCTCAACCAATACCCTTCTCAGGAGCAGGGGACTGCTCATGTTTCTCCGGAAATCCTGAAAAGCATGATGCAGGTATACTCCTATAAGCTATATTGGCTGATGACCGCCAATACCAGCATTGCCTTTGAAATATCCATGGTGCTCATGATTTGCTACCTTCCCTTCCTGCCCGTTAAGAGCTTGGAGCTCCAATTGGTAAATGCCCTTTTGTTCATTGTCCTTTACTGTATTGCTGCCATTCTTTCAAGATTAATTCTTCAGAGAAAGGCTATCAACGACCTGGGAAAGAACTCTGTTTTCATGCTTTTCAGCATCATCTGGATTGCAACTAATCTCTACCTTTATCAGCATACCGGCCAAATGGACGCTTTTCAGTTCGGCCTGGCCTATCTGCTTTTGTGCATGAGCATCACAGCCCTGGCCTTTATCAATATCTCCATGGACCGGGACATGCAAATCGTTGGTACGCTTCAAATAGAGAATCTGAATACCTCAGACTATAATGCTCTTAAGGCCCTTTTGCACCACTGGAGCCTCTTTTTTTCACGGTTCATCATGCTGATTGTGGTAAGCTTCCTGGCTCTTTTCACTGCAGCCAGTCCCGGCAAGGGGGATGAGGCTATTACAGTGCTTGGCAGATACGGCCTTACGCTCCTTCCGGTGCTTTTCATCCTCCTTGGATTATTGGCTGCACTTAAACAGCCTCTTACAAGACTTTACGAGGATAAGCTAAAAAAATACATTGTCCTGAAAAGCGAGGGAAAACCAAACCAAACCCTGGAGGAAAGGCTCAAGCTTGTATTGGTTAAAAAATACAGTAAACGTCTGGGCATTAAGCTTATTATGATCCTTCTAAAGCCGTTTTTCAGGCATAAGGTGATAGGGAGCGAAAATGTTGATACGTCGCGCTTCCCTGCCATTTTCGTCTGCAATCATTCGGAGATTTACGGACCGGTAGCGGCGGTATTAAATATTCCTTTCTTCTTCAGACCCTGGATTTTAAATGATATGGTTGATCCGAAAAGAATATCAGAGCACATCCAGCAAGGGACCTTTGACCGTCAAAAGTGGATGCCGCGATTCTTCCGTGAAAGAGCCGGCAGGCTTTTCGGCCCTTGGATTTCCTGGCTTATGAAGTCCATGGAGCCTATTCCCGTGTTCAGAAACGATGGGCGTGACATTCTAAAGGGTCTTTCCATGAGCGTCGAAGCCCTGGAGGCAGAGGACAATATCCTTCTGTTCCCTGAAAACCCCATTAAAACCGGTGGCTATGTACGAGAGGGCGTAGGCGAGTTTTTTAGCGGCTTTGTCAACATAGCCCGGGACTATTTTAAAAAGACAGGAAAGCCTATAACCTTCTATGCCATCTTTGTAGATAAGCGCAAGCGCACCCTTTCCTTTTCAGAAGGCATAAGCTATGAGGGGCTTGGTTCCTTTCATGAAGAAAAAAAACGTATTACCGGCTATCTTTATGAAGAAATGTGTAAATTGGCCGAGCAAGACCTTAAGTAAAAAGAGAGGGCATGTGCCTGCCCTCAAAAGTTTAGTGTCGGGTATATATTTGTTAAAGACGCGGCCACCTGTGTTGCCTCTCAGGTATCACTTTCGGCCTTGACTTTACTATATTTTGAAAGGGAATCGGGTTAAACGCCATAGGGTTGGCCTATGTTGCACTATTTTGGTTTCATCATGATGCTATAGCGTTCTCTTACGCTGTACTCCATTTTCCTACCACGACTTTATTTTGATAATATCATTATTCGCTTTGCCTGAATACCTAGGCCAAAACAGATCTATAGACCCGGATACCGCCGCTTTTCTCTATGTCCTCCACGTTGCCAAAGGCCTCGGACATAATCTTCTTGAGCGTTTCCCCGCCTTTGTTGTGGAAGGCGACCAGCCATAAGGCCCCATTGGGATGCAAATGGTCGCGAGCCTCTTGAATGAGACGTGTATTGAGAGCCTTTCCGGCAGCAATGGGCGGATTGGACACAATGTCCCCGAACTGCCTGCCTTCGAGCTTTTCATAAAGATCGCTTTTAAGGACTTCAATGTGGAGATTATTGAGCCTGGCGTTCTTCCGGGTATATTCCAGAGCTCTTTCGTTGACATCAATGGCTGTTACCTGAAGATGGGGATAGCGCAGCTTGGCATAAAGCGATATGGGACCAAAACCGCAGCCGATATCCAATAAGAAA
>JAOABT010000537.1 GCA_026418215.1 Clostridia bacterium
TTCCCGGTCTTATCAACCTCGACTTTGCCGACGTGAAGACCATCATGCTCGATACCGGTCTTGCACACATGGGCATTGGCCGCGGAACCGGTGAAAACAAGGCAGAAGAAGCTGCTAGGCAGGCTATCTCAAGCCCGCTTCTGGAAACCTCCATCGAGGGTGCCAGAGGTGTGCTGTTAAATATCACAGGCGGTGCCGACCTGGGCTTGCAGGAGGTTAACCTTGCAGCCGGGCTCATTCAGGCCTCTGCCGATCCAGAAGCCAACATCATCTTCGGTGCTGTTATTGATGACAACCTGAAGGATGAGCTCATTATAACCGTTATTGCCACAGGCTTTAACAAGGGTGCCGAGATCAAGCGCCCCGGCCATTTGTTCGCCATCGACGGCAACAAGAAGGTGGCAGAGCAGCCCGCTGTTAAGAAGACGGTAGTCGTTGAGGAAGATGCGGACGGCCCTGAAATTCCCACATTTTTAAAGCGTAAAGGCTTCAGATAAGGTTGACAGGCAACGTTTACGATTGTAAAATAGTAAGGCATGTGATTCTCATATGCCTTACTGGTTTTTTAGGTTTATATTTGCGAGTGCAATAGAATCTATGACACGTGGGCAAAGAGGTTACGGTGAATAGCTTTGCCACCATGGCTCAGATGGTAGAGCAGCGCATTCGTAATGCGCGGGTCAAGGGTTCAAGTCCCTTTGGTGGCTCCAAACACAAACAGGCAATCGCAGGATTGGCCTGTTTTGTTTTTAGTAAAAGGCTATATTCCCTCGTAAAACCCTAAGGTTCCACTTAAGTAGCCCCTTGGCAGTGGTTGGCTATTAGCACCCGGAATAGGCAGAATGAGAATCATAAGGTTGGTCTGGCTGCTAAGTGTTGTTGAAGCATACATTTAAGTAGTAAAACCGCATGTTTCCAAATCCCCGCGCACATTCTAATACTAAACATAGAAAAGGTAGACAGCTATGGAGAAATCGAAACCCAAGGTACTATGGGACCTGTTCCTGACTTTTTTCAAGATCGGGGCCTTTACCATCGGCGGCGGGCTTGCCATGCTTCCCGTCATTGAAAGAGAAATTGTCGATAAGAAGGGGTATATCAATAAAGAAGAGATCGTGGATGCCTTTGCCATCTCACAGACACTCCCGGGAGTTATTGCTATTAATTCAGCCATTTATGTCGGTTACCGCATCGCCGGTGTCATTGGGGCCATCGTTACAGCGCTTGGAGTCATTCTTCCGTCCTTTATCACCATTCTTGCGATTGCCATGCTGTTTACGACAGTCAGCGGGAATGTATGGATTAATAAAGCTCTTACAGGAGGCAAAGCCGGTATTGCAGGTGTCATCGGGGTGTCTGTTTTCCGGCTGGGCAAGCGCGTCATCAAGGATTGGTTCTCCGTGGTTTTGGCTGTTGTGGCTTTTACACTTGCAGTGTTCTTCAATGTGAACATTGTTATCATTATTGTCGCCGGGGCCTTTGCAGGCTACTGCTATTATGTCTTGTGGAGGATGAGAAAATATGGTGCTGCTTGATCTTTTTCTTATCTTCTTTAAGATCGGTTTGGTGGGTTTTGGCGGCGGTTATGCCATCATCACCATGATTCAGAAGGAGCTCACGGGTTTGGGCTGGATTTCCACCCAGGAATTTGGCAACATGGCTGTTATTTCTCAGATGACACCCGGGCCCATAGCTGTCAACGCTGCCACTTATGTCGGATATCGTGTCGGTGGTTTTTGGGGCTCGCTCTTAGCCACTGTTGGTGTGTCCTTGCCATCCTTTTTCCTCGTTATCCTTGTAGCCCATTTTATTCTCAAGTTTAAGGAAAGCAAGATCGTCGACTCCTGTATGAAGGGCATTAGGCCTGTTACGGTGGCATTCATCGCATCAGCGGCCATATTCTTTGCCTATGAATCCTTTGTCAATCTGGCGCTGCCTCTTTGGATCAATCCCGGCGCCTTTGCCATTTTTGTACTGGCCATACTGGCTGCTGTTTTTCTAAAAATGGACACCATTTTGATCATTATTCTTTCAGCTGTGGCGGGGTTAATCATTCTTTAACGACAAAAAAGCCCGGCTTATAAAGCTTCGGGCTTATCGTTGCTATAAAGGGGGAGGGATTAATCGACAATGATGCCTTTGATCTCATTCATAAATGCATCGGAATTGTCGTTGTGAACCTCAACCTTGATAGGCTTTGAGAGATCCAGACTAAAAATCCCCATGATGGACTTTGCATCAACAATATAGCGACCGGATGTGAGATCAACGTCAAAGTCATACTTGTTGACGACATTCACAAAGTCCTTTACATCATTGATACTTTTAAGTAAAATGTTGAATGTTTTCATAGGTTTATTACACCGCCTTTCGCGTTAGAATGCACTTAAACACACTATTATATTATTACCAAAATTCGCTTAAAGTCAATCATGAATATGTTAAGACTTCGTGATTGTTCTTATGAATTTTTTAGAAAGTGATACAAATGGAAAAAACAAGGAAAGTTGCCTTTATAACATTGGGCTGCAAAGTGAACACTTCGGAAACCGAGGGAATGAAACAACTCTTTATTCATGCGGGTTACAGCGTGGTATCCGACGATGAGTTTGCTGATGTCTATGTCATAAACACCTGTACCGTTACCAGCATGGGGGACAAAAAATCCCGTCAGATGCTGAGGAGGGCTCACAGCCTTAACCCCGATGCTGTGGTTGCTGCCGTCGGCTGCTTTGCTCAGGTAGCTCCCGAGGAAGCTGCTAAAATAGAGGGTGTCAACCTGGTTGTAGGGACCAATATGAAGAACCGCATTGTTGAGCTCGTCGAGCATACAAGGCCAGACGAAAAGCAAATCTATGTGATGGAGCGAAAGGCCCTTTCGGAATATGAGGAGCTTCCCGTTGATAATTATGAGGGCCATACCCGGGCGTTTCTGAAAATTCAGGATGGTTGCGATCAATTCTGCTCCTACTGCATCATTCCTTATGCCCGAGGGCCGGTAAGAAGCCGGGGTATCGGAGATGTTGTTGAAGAAGCCAAGCGGTTTGCTTTTCGGGGATTCAAGGAGGTTGTGCTCACGGGTATTCATCTGACCTCCTATGGTGATAAAACAGAAGGAAGCGGTCTTCTGGACTTGATTTCAAGGGTTCATGACATTGAGGGCATTGAGCGCATCCGCCTTGGCTCTCTGGAGCCTATGTTTCTAAACCCGGAATTCGTTCAGGGAATCCGGCATCTTCCAAAGCTATGCCCGCACTTCCACATCTCGCTGCAAAGCGGAGCGGAAGCAACCCTTAAAAGAATGAACAGAAAGTACAGGCCCAAGGACTACCGAGCAATCGTCAGAATGCTGAAACAGGAAATACCCGATGTTGCCGTTACTACCGATGTGATGGTTGGCTTTCCGGGTGAAACGCATGAAGAATTCGAGGAATCCTACGGCTTTTGTGAGGAAATGGGCTTCCAATGGATTCATGTCTTTAAGTATTCACCACGTCAGGGGACGCCCGCAGCGCGTTATCCGAGTCAGGTTCCTCCTGCTGTCAAGGAAGAGCGAAGCAAGCGGCTCATTGCACTGGCTGAGAAGATGCGTGAGGCTTACTTTAGAGCTTATTTAGACACGGAAATATCTGTTCTTTTGGAGCAGGAGGTTAACGGCATGATGGAGGGACTGACACCCAATTATATTCCTGTGAGAGCCCTCATTAATTCGGACAAAGCCGGGGAAATAATAAAGGTTAGGCTGAAAGGAATTGAAAAGGATCATATGCTCGGAAGCCCCACAGAATAAATGCAGTCGGTTACAGTTTAGTGTCATAACTTGATTTCAAGCTCTGTATGTATTAATATAAGGATAAACCAAACCCCGGAAGTTTTCGGGTAGGAAGCGGGTGAATGGCCATGAACTCTGGAACCATGAAATTTGACTTTAATAATGATAACACGAACCAAACCCGTGACATTATTCTTAAGGTTTATGAAGCACTTAAGGAAAAGGGTTACAATCCGATAAGCCAGATCGTAGGCTACATCATGTCGGGTGATCCCACCTATATTACAAGCCATAATAACGCGAGAAGCCTTATCAGAAGGCTTGAGCGTGATGAAATTTTAGAGGAGCTTGTTCAGTATTACTTAAAATAATGTAAGGCTGACCGCACTGCTGAAACGTTGTTCAGAATGAATCTCGAGCCCGCCTGCCATGGCGGGCTTTTCATGTTAAAGGGGGGCAAACTTATGGAATACAATCTCTTAGGCAATACAGGCATACTGGTTTCTCGACTGTGCTTTGGCGCACTCGTTATGGGCCCCCTGCAAAAGAACCTGAGCATTGAGGCGGGCGCCGAGCTCATAGAGGAAGCCCTGATGCTCGGTGTCAATTTCATCGATACGGCTGAGCTCTATGGTACGTATCCCCATATACGCCTTGCCATGGAGCATACGGGGCTCCGGCCTGTTATTGCCTCTAAATCCTACGCCTATACCAGAGAGGATGCCAAAAAGAGTATTGACAAGGCCTTGACCTCCCTTGGACTTGACCGCATCGACATTTTTTTGATGCATGAGCAGGAAAGCGAGCATACCATTCGCGGTCACTGGGATGCTTTTGAGTATTATCTTGAGCTCAAGGCCCAAGGCGTGATCGGGGCTGTGGGAATCTCCACCCACCATGTTGCGGCGGTTCGCGCTGCCTTAAATGTACCTGAAATCGAGGTCATTCATCCCATTACAAACAAGAGTGGCATTGGTATTTGCGACGGAACCATGGACGAAATGCGCGAAGCCATTGATGCTGCCAATGCCCTAGGCAAGGGTATCTATGGCATGAAGCCCTTTGGAGGAGGCAATCTTTTGCATTCATTCAAGGATTGCATTGAGTATGTCTTGGGGATTTCAAGCCTCCACGCCATTGCATTGGGTATGCAGAGCCTCGAGGAGGTTCGCATGAATGTGAGTCTCTTCAATACACCTGATAAGATGGGCGAAATCCTTCAGGCCTACACTCCTGAGAATAAGAAAGCACTTCATGTCGATTTTTGGTGTGAAGGCTGCGGAAAATGCACCGAGCGCTGCAAGCAAAGAGCTCTTGATTTGAAGGAGGGAAAGCTCTTAATCTCGCATGAACGCTGTGTTTTGTGTGGTTACTGTGCAAGCAGCTGTCCGGTTTTCGCGTTAAAGGTATATTAAGGATTTGTTACATAATATAGAGGATATTGCATAATTACTAATATATGGTATAATGGAATTAATTCCATGGAATGCCTCAATTTTTTTAACCGGTTAACCGTTAGTTCGTTCCTTCTTGGTAACAGCCTAGTTGCATACAATTGACTTCACTTCATTTCCTTTGTAACCTTCATGGCTTCCTTTTACTAACTGCCTCCAACACTCTATACAAGGCTGTTATGCAACAGCATGTCTTCTTAGAGTTGCTGCATCCTATAGCAAACAACTTTAATGACCTGCGCTTATGAAGCCATGGCCAAAGCTTTGCTCCGGGGAGGAAAGTGCACCTTTTCCTGCCCTGAAAAAGGACTCAAACGGTGCGTAGAAAGAGGAGGTAAAAGTATGAAAAAAGTATTGAAGAAAACACTCATTCTCTTGCTGGTTGTCATTCTGACGCTCCCGGCAAGCCTTAATCTCAATCTAACCAGATCTGATGCTATCACGGCATCGGGCGCTCTCGGCCCCGTAACCCCCAAGGATGTTATTTACCAGATCATCACCGACCGTTTCTATGACGGAGACACCACCAATAATATTCCCGCCGGCTTCGACTCAACGCTGTTTGACGGAACCGGCTCCGACCTGAAGCTTTATCAGGGCGGCGACTGGGATGGCATCCGTGCGAAAATCCCATATCTTAAAAACATGGGTATTACCTGTGTTTGGATCTCGGCACCCTATGAAAACAGGGATACAGCCATTATCGATTACTTCCAGGGCGGCTATAACCGTTGGACGAGCTTCCATGGTTACCATACCCGCAACTACTTCGCAACCAACAAGCATTTTGGTGACATGGCTGATTTTATTGCTCTTCGCGATGAGCTCCATGCCAACAATATCAAGCTTGTTATCGACTTCGTGACCAACCATACCTCCCGCGAAATGAATCCCACAAACAACAACAGCCCTGAAGACGGAAGGCTCTATGAGCCCGACAAGAACGCCAACGGCGACTACGTTTTTGACGCTAACGGAAATCCTGTCGATCTCAACAATGACGGACAATACGAGAACCTTCTGGCTGACCCCCAGAATGACATCAACGGCTGGTTCCATGGCTTGGGCGACAGAGGCACTGACGGCTCTGTATTCGGATACAGACATAAGGATTTAGGCTCACTGGCAGATTTCTCTCAGGAAAACAGCCAGGTTGTAGCCTACCTCGAGAAAGCCGTTAAGTTCTGGAAGTCCAAGGGTATCGATGGTCTCCGCCATGACGCGACTCTCCATATGAACCCCGCTTTTGTAAAGGGAATGAGGGATTCTGTTGACTCTGCCTCCGGCGGCCCGCTCTTCCAGTTTGGTGAATTCTTTATTGGCCGTCCCGACCCCAAGTATAATGAATACAAGACCTTCCCCGATAGAACCGGCGTCAATAACCTTGACTTTGAGTTCTACCGTTCCATCAACTCCACCTTCGGTAATTTCTCTCAGCCCATGAGCGATTTCGCCAATATGCTGGTTTACACCGAAGCTGATTATACTTACGAAAATCAGACGGTTACCTTCCTTGATAACCATGACGTTACACGTTTCCGCTATATCCAGCCCAATAACAAGCCCTACCATGCAGCCCTTGCCACTATGCTTTGCGCAAGAGGCACGCCGAATATTTACTACGGCACAGAGCAATACGTCACCTCCGCTGATTCAAGCGACGTTGCAGGCCGCGTCTTCATGCAGCGTGCAGCCTCCTTCGATCAGAATTCCACAGCTTATCGCCTGATCAAGAACCTTTCTGACTTAAGACAGGCCAACGATGCGCTTGCTTATGGTCAGACCACCGTTCTTTACAGCGATACCAACGCTATGGTCTTCTCACGTAAATTCTATGACAAGCAGGTTATCGTAGCCGTTAACAGACAGCCTGATATCAGCTACACCATTCCTGCCCTTAATACCTCTCTGCCTGTCGGAACCTATAGCGATAACCTGAATGGGCTTCTCTATGGTGCTTCCAATACGGTTACCTCAGTGAACGGTCAGAATCAGATTTCCAGCTTTACACTCACCGGCGGCGAAGTCGACGTTTGGTCCTATAACCCCGATCTTGGCACAACCACCCCGCGCATTGGCAATGTTGTATCTACAGTCGGCAGACCTGGAAATACCGTTTATATCTATGGTACCGGATTAGGCGGATCACCTACAGTCAACTTTGGTTCCACACCGGCAACCGTTGTATCCTCTTCAAATACCATGATCGAATGCACCGTGCCCAATGTAGCTGCAGGTGTACTGAACATTACAGTAACCAAGAGCGGCGTCACCAGCAATACCTTCCGCTATGAGGTGCTTTCCGGTGACCAGAATCAGGTTATCTTCCATGTTAATGCAACAACAACCTATGGTCAGAATGTTTACGTTGTTGGAAGCATCCCGGAATTAGGCAATTGGGATCCTGCAAAGGCAACTGAGGCCATGATGTGCCCCGGATATCCTCAGTGGTTCCTGCCTGTGAGTGTTCCAATGAACACAACCTTCCAATTCAAATTCATCAAGAAGGATGCTTCAGGTAATGTCATCTGGGAAAGCGGCAGCAATCGCAGCTTCACCTCGTCCTCCAGCTCTACGGGAACCGTAGATACGCCTACGTATAACTTCCAATAAATCCTCCTATGACCCCGGAAGGCGGGCAGG
>JAOABT010000546.1 GCA_026418215.1 Clostridia bacterium
AATATACTGCTGAATGAACTGGACCACGAACTGGAGAGGAGAGGACACCGATTTGTGCGCTACGCGGATGATATGGTGATTCTCTGTAAAAGCAAGGCAAGCGCCAGACAAACACTGGAGCATATCATCCCATACATTGAGAGGAAATTGTTTCTTAAAGTGAATCGGGAGAAAACGGTAGTGTCCTTTGCCGGAAAGATAAAGTTTCTCGGATATGGATTTTACAAAAACCGCGAAGGATTCCAGATGCGGGTGCATAGGAGATCCAAAGAGAAGATGAAGGCGAGAATCAAGGTGCTTACCAGCAGGAAAAGTGCTCCGGGCTATGAGGAGTGGAAACATAGATTAAAGCGTTTCATAATGGGCTGGGTAAACTATTACAAATTGGCGGACATGGGAAATCTGCTAAAGGGCATCGATGAATGGATGAGGAAACGAATCCGTATGGTGTTCTGGAAACGTTGGAAGAGGGTGAAAACGAGGTACCGGAATTTGGAGAAGCTGGGTATCAGCAAATCCAATGCAGGTATACTCGCCAACTCAAGAAAAGGATACTGGCGGATAGCCGGAAGTCCAATTCTGCAAACCGCTCTGTCAAACCAGAGGTTGGAAAAGGGTGGTTTTCAATTCTTTAGTACTTATTACAAATCTGTTATAGCGTAAACTAGGGAAACGCCTAGTACCGAACGGTATGCTAGGTGTTGTGAGAGGTCGGTAGGTGAACTAATCACCTACCTCCTACTCGATTTCAGGTTACATCTTTTCTATATATGAGTGACACTTCTTAATTCGTTTAGGTGGTACCCGTTACCTATTCGTTACTGAATTCAAAATACAGAATCCACTCGTTGGTGCCGTTACTCTCAAAAAAGGCGCTGAAATGCTTGTAGGATTTACCGCCAGATTTCACATTTTCCTTAGAATAGGTTCCGGAATCCACCGTGAAGCCTTCATTTTTAAGAACCTCTTCCCAGGCCTTTATATCTTCCTCCGTCAATCCAATGAAATAGAGGTCCCCATAGGGATTGTCTTCTGCTGGTGCATTCACATTGGTGAGGTAACCCTTTTCCAGAGGCGGCACAAACTTCAGAATATCCTCAGGCCATGAAAGCACCTTTTCTTTGTAGGAGCTGATTTGGAGAATGGTGTCGCTGTTCCACTGAAATTCAATAGAGTACACGCCCTTGACATATCTGCCGTTATCCTCGTAGAAGCCGTTCTTTTCAAGCTCTTTGGTATATGCCTCAAGATCATCCTTGCTGGTGCCGTCAATAAGAATGAAGATGCTGTTTTCATCCCCGCCCCAGGTATTCCAGCCCGTCATCTTGCCTTTGGGATAGGGCGGCATATCGGGGGAGACGTTTTGAGCCGGCCATTCCGGATTTCCAAACATGGCACCAAGGGCGTCCTCGGGACTCATGGACGGCAAGGGTGTGTTGGGGGTTGGCGTCATGACCTCGGGCTCGTTAAGGGAATTCAAATAAAGAAGGTCGACCATATCTTTACTGATAGGGTACTCCTTAACGGTTTTAAAGGAATCCGAAAATTCCTGCACTTTCTTAGGGATGTCCTTGCGCGTTGTTTTAGCAGGTCCGCACCCCGAAACGAGGAGGACTGACAATATGACCATGGTTAAAAGACGTTTCATATGCTTTGTCCCTCCAATAAGCTTTCTATTTGCCGCTTGTATTAGGGAAGAAATCAGGTGTCTCAGAGGTGCCTCCACCTGTTAACGGGGCCAGCGGAATGTCCTCCGTTCCGCTCGAACCTTCTGAGGCGTCAGGGGTTACTAAGGGTGCAAGCTCAATGTCTTCGTCACCTGTTGAGCCTTTTGAGGCGTCAGGGGTTACGAGAGGTGCGAGTGGGATCTCGTCATCCTTTCCAGACCCTTGCGATGCATCTGGAGTCACGAGAGGCGCAAGGGGAATGTCAGCATCGCTGTTTGAACCTTGTGATGGCTCTGGGGTCACAAGGGGTGCCAGCGGGATGTCATCATCACTTGACCCGCTCTTGGAGGGTTCGAGAGGGGCCAGCTCGATATCCTCGTCCTCGCCCTTTTTGCTGTCCTTGTTAAGCTCGTCCTGCATGCCCTTTTCTATTTCCTTCTTCCAATCCTCCAGAATCTTTTTCTGAAGCTCCTTGGCCTTTCTCAACTGCTCTTCGCGTCGTTCCCTTGCAAGACGCTCACGCTCGGCCTTTGTGATATCGTCCAGCGGGAATTTTTCAAGCATGGCCGGGAATTTCAAATCCCCTCCGCCCGGTCGCATGTTGAGAACGACAAGCTGATAGCCGCTTCCGTTCTTAACAAGCTTCATATCGAGCGGGGCTACTCTTTGGTCATTAAACAGGTTGCCGCCGCCGTGGATGTTTTGGTTCTTATCGGTGATTTCGGGGTTCAGCACGGTCGTCATGCTGGTCATAATTGAAATGATAGTGCTGGTGGCATCGTCGGTTTCTGAATTAATATTGAAGCGTGCGTTGCTGCTAAAGGCATCGATGCTGATGCCGCCATCTCCCTGTAAGAAGCCCAGATTGTTGTTATTGAGCACGTCCTGCATGCTCATCTTCATGCTGAAGTTGACGTAGCCTACATAGGGGTTGCTTTTGCCGTCGTTATAGATGGGCAGTGAGCTTGCCGTATAGCCACCGAATTTTGTAGCCATCATGCCGAATCGAGCTACAAAACGGTAGCCGTCTCCCATATCGACGACAACCTGGCAGACTCCCGGCGTTCGGATGATCCAATCATATTCCATGAGATCCTCGGTGGAGATTTCGGTGGTCTTTGGCTCCTCGGTCTGGTCCTCGGGTTTGGCTGTAGCTGTTTTTGTGCCCTGAGGCTCAGGTGTGGCTGAGCCCCGGTTTCCCTTTGGCTTCTTGCCTTTGCGCTTGCCGGGCCCGGTATCAGCCTTTTTAGAGGCATCCCCTTCAAGCGGAGGATCGCAAATAACATCCTTACGCTTGACGTAGCCATAAAAGGAATGGGAAACAGTCATGTTGCCTTGGGTCACAAAGGTGTCATACTTGGTGAGAACCCATTCCTTGTCGTATTCATAAATATCAATTTCCTGATTGATTCCAAGCATGCCAATGGTGGGGAACATTTCGCTCTTTCCCCAGTAGACATAGGACACGGTCTTCATTTTACCCTTTGCGATGGGAGGCGTAGGCCCCGATCCCTCGGCGAGAGAGGCGGGCACTGACAAGGTAAGAGCTATAAAAAAGCAGGCGATAACGCTTAATAGGCGTTTGATCTTCATAGAACTACCTCTTTCACTTAATATCTTGCAGGTCTAGTTAAATTCCAGTTGGTCAGGGATGGCATAAAGCTCCTTTTCATAGGGGATGACCTCGAAGGAAGCGGTTTTTATGCAGAAAAGAGGGGCGTCGCAGAACAGGACAAACCCGGTCTTGGAGTCGATATACATACGTACTGCATCCGCTTCAGTACCGTTCTCCAGCGTATAGACACTGCAGGTGCGGCCACAGTAGGTATAAGCGCCGCCGTCCTTAGACTTGTAATCCTTGCTTGAAAGTCCTTTCGCCAGATTTAAGGCGATGATGGTGCTGACATCTGTTTTTTCGGCCTTGAGGCTTTGAGGGTCATAACTGATGTGATTATCCTTAGAATCAAGCTGAACCCTGAGGACATTACCCTCGGCGTCATATTCCTTGCACAGGGCTTCTTCCCGGGACACCCAAACCTCGAAGTAACGCGGGAGGGGAGTGCCGTTTTCGTCATAGGATTCAACCACCTGCCTGGCATGGAAGGTCTTTTTATCGGCTAAAAGCTTCTCGGTTTTCTCTGCCTCCTTGGAGAGGGTGGGAAGGGCATTTCTTTGACATCCGGCCATAAAGGCTGTGAGTGCCGCTATGAGGATGCACGCCCAAACACGATACCTTAATCTCATAAATAAGAGGACACCTCCCAATTCTGGAAAACTTATCCTCATTGTATCACAAAAAGTGGCAATCGACCATCACTAAACTTATGCGTATTGCTGTTTACGTGAACCCTTTGTTTCGTGTATAATTTTATTTAAATGATTTTGTTATTTGTTTAACAATATAAGGAATGAAAGCCTTCAATGAAGAAGCTATTTGGATGTAAGCGAGGTGCGGCAAATGCCCAAAAAACTGGTTGCTGATGGAATGAGCAAGTGTATTGGCTGTTTTACATGCATGCTGGTCTGCGCCGGGGTAAACGAGCAGAATCACAGCATCAGTAAAAGCCGAATAAAGATTCGTACAAAAGGCGGCATGCAGAGTAAGTTTATGAGCGTTGTATGTCTGGCCTGTCAGGATGAACGAGCCTGCGCAGAGGCCTGCCCTTCGGGAGCCCTTGAAAAAAGGCCCGGAGGCGGCGTTATCTTCAAGGCTGATAAGTGCATCGGCTGCAGGAAATGCGAAGAGGCTTGTATAGTCGGTGCCGTCAACTATGACGAAGACAGGAAAAAGCCCCTTATCTGCAAGCATTGCGGTATGTGCGTTCGTTTCTGCCCTCACGAATGCCTGAGAATGGAGGAAGTGGAAAATGATCTATGAGAAGTATATCCGCGTCTTGCATATTGATCTTTCTACAGGAAAAATCCGTGTTGATAAAAGGGAAGACCTGATGCCCTATCTGGGCGGCGTGGGCGTTGCCTCCAAGCTTCTTGAAGAGAACATGAGGCCCGAACTGCCTCCGCTTCACGAGGATCAACCGATTATTTTTGCCATTGGCGCCGGAACAACCATTTTCCCTGTATTGACAAAAACGGTGGCCATGTTCCGCTCACCCCTCACCAATGAGCTCGGTGAGAGCTATGCAGGCGGACGCCTTGCCATGACCCTCTTTATGGCGGGCTACGATGCTGTTGTCATCAAGGGCAAGGCTCAGAAGCCCACCTATCTTTCCATTTCTGCTACCAACGTTCAGCTTAAGGACGCCAGGGCCATTTGGGGCACAGGCTCTGAGAATGTGGGAAGCATCATCCGTGAAAGAGAGCCCGGCGGCGGAAAGCGAAGTATCATCCGTATCGGCCCAGCCGGTGAAAATCTGGTGAGCTATGCCAGCGTCTGCGTCGACACCTATCGCCACTTCGGGCGTCTCGGCCTGGGTGCCGTGATGGGAAGCAAGCTGTTGAAGGCTATTTCCGTTATCGGCGGCAAGGATATCCCTATCAAGAGCTTTAAGGAATACTTCAAGGTTTATCAGGAGATTTACAAAAAGTGTACCGATACCGAGATCATGAGCAAATATCATGATGCGGGTACACCTATTAATATAGAGCCCCTGAATGCAGCGGGAGGACTTCCCACCAAGAACCTCAAATCAGGTATCTTCGAGAAGGGCTCCGATATCTCCGGTGAGGAATTTGCCAAGAAGACCCTGGTTAGAAAGCTCGCCTGCACGGGCTGTCCGGTGGGCTGCATCCATATCGGCCAGTTCAGGCGCTCCTTTGACGAAAAGGGCCACGAGTACGAGTCCATCAGTGTGGGCTACGACTATGAGCTTATTTATGCGCTTGGAAGCTTCCTTGGAATCGGCAAGACTGACGAAATCCTTGAGCTCATCGACTCCGTCGAGGAATACGGCATGGATGCCATGTCTGCGGGCGTCTGCCTGGGCTGGGCGACAGAAGCGCTCAATAAGGGCATCATTACTGAGGAAGACACCAAAACACCTTTGAAATTCGGAGAGCAGAAGGGATATCTCAAGGCCCTCGAATACATGGCCTATCAGCCCAACGATTTCTATAAGGCCCTGGCCAAGGGAACGAAATACGCTTCCGAGAAATACGGCGGGCAGG
>JAOABT010000554.1 GCA_026418215.1 Clostridia bacterium
CGAGCACTCCAAGTGCCCGGCTCAAACGCAGTCGTGGCTTATTTGCAATATTCCTTATGGGGCATAAAATAGTTTTATAAGAAGGGGTTAGCCTCTTTCACTGACTTTTTGCACGGGATTTAAGTGTTTTTTAATGTTGAGGCCTTTACCTTCTCTTAAACTTCATCTTTACCTTTTCAAGGTCGATGCCCTCTACCTTGATCTTGCTCAAGTCGCAGATGCCGAGCCCTTGCTCAGCAGCTTTCTGAATGTGTGTGCAGTCCTTGAGCTCTAAGCCCATGAAGGTAAACGCAACCGTATCGGTTGCAACAAGATCGGCTCCCGCAAAGACCACATTGGATTTGACAGGCCTCGTACCCATGGGCCCCATGCCCTCGCCTCCTATCATGCCGTCAATGACCGCAAAATCAGGCTTACGTATTTTATTGAGGTCTACAATGGCCTTATCGAGCCCGTAGGTATGGAGCTTCATTTTCCCGCCCATGCTCGCATAAAGGCTTGCCGGTGGAACACCAAAGACATTCTTAAGGCTTAAGGTGGCTCCCGTCTCGGAATAGGTTTTTAGCTTTGCGCAGGTGATAACAACATCGGCATCCATGTACACCTTGGGGATGTAGAAGCTTTCCTTGGTCATACTGTTCTCAGCTTCAAGCTTGTAGCACTCGTCGGCTTTAAATTGATTCAGGTCAATGAGCTCAACGCCTTGAATCTTATCATATTCGCCCACCTTGAACACATTTCCGCTGTAGGAGCCCTCCGCAATGATAATTCTACCCGCTTTGGCCTCTCTTGCGGCGTCAACCACAGCCTGTACCACCCTGTAATCGGTGTTGTCGGAGCTTCCGTTTCTGGCATAAGCGCCTAAATTTGGCTTAATGAGAACCGTATCGCCTTCTTTGATGATGCTTCCAAGCCCGCCTGCATTTTTGATTGCATCCAGCGTAACCTTTTCATAGTCCTCACCCTGCGAGGCTCCCACCACGGGCTCCGGGTTGGGTGCAATAGTGACGAGCTTTTGCTTTTCCTCAACAGTCATGCGGGGCTTTCTTTCACCTGTAGTCTGATTGGAGCCGCCTGCCTTCGCCGTTTTTCCAAGGCTGCATCCGACATAGGCTGTCAGGCAAAGCGCCAAAACCACAATATAGGAGACCCAGGTTTTAAAGTTTTTCATAGCTTTTCCTCCCTTAATAATCTTTCATTTTCTTCGAATATCTTCGTTTTTCACAGTCTTTCTCTTTGTCAAACCGAGTGTCCTCTGTGGATAAAGTGCTCATCCTGTCAGCATCATGGCATTTTGGGTCATCAAATATCCCGCTATCGGTTTCATATGTCGGCCTTCGGGATACCACATAAGCTCCAGGTGGCAAACCTCCCATGTCTTGCGGCATCAATGTGCCTAATTCCCTCGTTCTGCCTGTCCACGGAGTGGTACGTCAATCATGCTCCTACGCA
>JAOABT010000558.1 GCA_026418215.1 Clostridia bacterium
ATGTGTATAAGAGACAGAAGCACAACCGATACATTTATCCATTTCGACTACTTCGGCAGGATAATAGCCTTTAGCATTGAGCCTGTCCTGGTTTTCCCTGATAATCTTTTTAGGGCAAACCATGATGCAGAGGCCACAGCCCTTGCACCGCTCTTCCCTGAAAGTCACCTTTGCCATATTGCTGCTCCTTTTTTATTTTCACTTTTAGTTAATATTAAAACTTATTAAGGGCATTGTCAACAACATGAAGGAATCTGCAACGAAACTTGCAAAACCTGTGGGATCTTAGCCAGAAGCCGCTTTGATGCAGTATTTTACCCATAGGATAATCACCTGTCTTTTTTGGAATACGTGGCACAAAAAAGAGCCGGGATACAGACAACTCCCGGCTCTTAAGGCTTTTGAGCTTACTTTGGAAGATACTGGGCTTTATAGTTATAGGCCCTGACCAGAAAGGCTACTGCCTGCTCACGGGTGCAACTATTTCTGGGAAGTAAGCTCCCTCTACCGTGGCCTGCGGTAATGTTGTATTTAGCCATAAACTTGGTAGGAGGCATCGATTAAAACGGCAGCAGAATATTCTTTCTAAGAATAAGAACAGGATGATCGAGCTTTTCAGCCTTTGTCTCAAGCCCCTCCATGATGCTGGTAGCGGCTATGGGAATACCTGTTTCCCTGGAGATTTCGCGTGCAAGCTCCAATCCGTATTGGATATCCTCCCAGGTAGTTTCCTCAAGGTAGTGCGTATTGTTGATGATCTTCGTTACCTTCTGGCGCGAGGCTTCTTCTATGGATCGAATATACAGAAGAACGTCCTTAAGCTCTCGGGTCATAGGGCGAGCCCTGTTAAAGACGAAAAACATGTCATAATCATCCTTGGGGATATCGTTATGATAGCGACCTAGAACTCGCGCACCGTCCTCGTCTCCTCCAACGTCCAAAATCACTGATTTGGTCTTGTTTCTTAAGGCTGTTGAAATTTCAGGAACAAGGGCAGGAACGTCCACATTGGTATTGGCAAATAGAGGTGCAACCACCTTTACACCTAAGCCTTCAAGCGCGCTTTTAGCATCCAGGCTTCTAAAAAAGGGGTTGACGATATCCATATCGGCCATTAAGACATCCGAATTCTGTTCCTTTATCATGACTGCCGCATTTACAGAGATCTCAGACTTACCGCTGCCATAATGGCCGCAGAAGATATGCACTCTTTTATCAAAGCGAATCGTTTCCAATAGCGTCACTCCTTGATGGCGTATTTTGCTCTTCCCTCTTGATACATATCCTTCCCCGTTGCATCAATAATCACAACACAGGGAAGATTCTCAACCTCCAGCTTCCGAATAGCCTCGGGGCCAAGGTCCGGAAAGGCGATGATTTCTTCCTTCTTGATGCAGGAGGATATAAGGGCACCGGCCCCTCCTGTTGCACCAAAATAGATGGCACCGTGCTCTTTGATGGCGTCCACCACACCCTTGTCACGTAAGCCCTTGCCCAGCATGCCTTTAAGACCTAACGCAATGAGCTTGGGGGCATAAGCATCCATTCTGCCGCTGGTGGTCGGTCCGGCCGAACCGATGACCTTCCCCTCGGGGGCAGGACAGGGCCCTACATAATAAATAATCTGGCCACGAATATCAAAAGGCAGCGGCTCTCCGTTCTTTATAAGCTCCATCATGCGCTTATGGGCAGCATCACGGCCTGTATAGATGGTTCCGTTCAAGAGGATTTCCTCTCCTGCTTTTAGGGAGTTCACCATCTCATCGGTCAGAGGTGTTTGAATACGCTTTGCCATACTTTGGTATCCTTTCGGGATAGCGTCAACCCCCGGTTTTAGGCCGTCAGGCTTACCCTATCCATTGTATTTATCTTCAATACAGAATCAAGAAATTTTCCAGCTAAGTAGCACCATTTACAACGATTTAATGATTTTTGCCCTTAAGACTGAGTTTATATACAAAAAGCGCTATGAATCTCATGAATTCGGTTCATTTATAGAATATTGAATTCTGGCTTCATCGGTATACTGTCCGTCCCGGTCATATATCATCAGACTTGAAAGGATCTTAATTCCCGGATTACCGTTCTTCAGCGCTTTGATAAGGATCAAGGACGGCGCATCGCCTTCCCTTGGGCAAACAAGCCTTAACAGCTTGGGCTCCAGCCTCCTGGCTCTCATACCGACAAGCAGATCAGTTAAACGATCGGGTCGGTGAACCATATAGAGAGAGCC
>JAOABT010000585.1 GCA_026418215.1 Clostridia bacterium
GCTCCTCTGAGGGCTCAATGGAATCGGTAGGTGTTGCTGTTGCCGTAACGGTGGTCTTAGGCCCAGGAATATTCTCCTTGCCGGTGTTCATCAAGGAATTGATGATGAGGTAGACAAAGCCGAGCAAAACGAGTACGGTGAGTACCACAAGGGTTATAAAGGCAACACTCTGATACTTGCCGGAGTTACGCTTGTTGTATTTATAGGTGACAGCCGGAGCCTTGTTGAGCTTGTCCACCTTAGCCTTCATGGTCTGCTGAGCGGGCTGCCTTGGCGGAATCTTTCGTGCCGGCGCTGTGCCCTCGGCCAGCTTCTCGATTTGAACCACAAGGGCTGCGAGATCACCGCTCGATTTCCGCTTCATGGCTTCGTCGACCAAACGGTAGGCAATGTATGTACTGTCGCTACGCAGGGCAAGTAAATCCTCGATCTTGTCCTCGCCCAGCGCTTCAAAAAGCCCGTCACTCAGAAGAATAAAGGCGTCTCCCTCTTGAAGGTCATAGATGTCGGAAACGATAACGCTACCGGTAGTTTCTTCCTCCGAAGAAAGCTCAACATTGTCCTCATTATCCTCTTCTTCCTGAACTTTGGCATCAATTGCACGCTTGGCCTTGGTGGTTTCAGAGGCCAGGGGCCGGAACATGCCGTCACGCATCATATAGACTCTGCCGCTTCCGCCTGTAAGCGCAACAAACTGCCCCTCAGACATGAGCAAACCGGAAAATCCGAGATTCCAGCGTGTATCATGCATGGGAACACGGTTCATTTCAAGAATGCTAGACAATAGGCGCTCGGTATCGTTCACACGGGACTCCAGTTCCTTTGTCTTTTGCTTGATGTCTCCGCCGTTGACCGTGATCTTCTCATGAAATCTGCCGATTTCCTTGAGAATGGAGACGTTTGTATCCTGCTCGGGCTCTTCGCAAATCATATTGTCAGCAACGGCAAACAAATATTCGGCCCCTCTGTTCTCCATCGAAGCCTGAACATTCTCAATGTGGTTTTCGGATGTGAATTTGCCGTTCATATAAAACGAACTGGTGTTATGCGCTCTGCCATACCCGATGCGGGAATAAACGCTCGCATTTACCTTGATCACGCTACTCATAGGATTCTCCTCTTTTCGACATGCCTCACGCCATAATTATGCAAACATGATATCATACATAGGCCGCTGTTTCAACATTTTAGCGAAAGAACGGCCCCTTTATTGACAAAGGTATCAAGCGGAGGGTATACTCACAATAGAGTCAAAAAAGAAAGAATCATACGACTGGCGGAAAGAGGGAAAAACCCTGAGGGAGTATGATTTGGAGCGAGCCGACCGCCTGGGCATAACACTTTTATAGTGCTGTGTTCAGGCGTTTTTATTTTTCCATAACTTACCGGAAAGAGGGAGCATGATGGAGCATCAGGCTTATAGGTCCTTTACAAGCGGAAACTGGCAGAATACCATTGATGTAAGGGATTTCGTCCAGAAGAATTATACACCCTATGAGGGTGACGACAAATTTCTTGTAGCTTCAACAAAAAAGACTAAAATTCTATGGTCCCGTTGTGTGGAGCTTCTGCAGAAGGAGCTTGATCACAAGGGAATCCTCGATATAGATACCGAGACAGTTTCTGGCATTCTAAGCTTCAAGCCCGGTTATATTGATGAAGAAAACGAGGTGGTTTTCGGTCTCCAGACCGATGCCCCCTTAAAAAGGATGGTCAACCCCTTCGGCGGTATCCGTTTGGCGAAGAAGGCCTGTGAGGCCTATGGCTACAAGCTTTCCCACGACATCACAGAGGTTTTCACCACCAGTCGTAAAACTCATAACGATGGTGTGTTTCAGGCTTATACGCAGGAGATGAAGAAAGCCCGCCACTGCGGGGTCATTACAGGACTTCCCGATGCTTATGGCCGCGGCAGAATTATCGGCGATTATCGTAGGGTGGCTCTCTATGGTATCAATCGTTTAATTTATGAAAAGCAGTCCGATTTTGACAATCTTTTAGAGCGTGAAATGTCCGACGAAACCATCCGTCTTCGCGAGGAGGTCAGTGAGCAGATTCAAGCACTGAAGGACCTGGCTGCCCTAGGCGATTCCTATGGCTTTGATCTTCGCAAACCCGCATCAACAGCCTTTGAGGCCGTTCAATGGACCTATCTCGCTTTTTTGGGAGCCATCAAGGAGACCAATGGCGCCGCCAACTCCCTTGGCCGAATCAATACCTTTCTGGATATTTACATTGAAAGGGATATGGAAGAGGGGCTCCTGACCGAAGAAACCGCCCAAGAGCTTATCGACCAGCTGGTTATCAAGCTCAGGCTCATTCGCCACCTTCGTACACCCGACTACAACGAGCTTTTCGCGGGCGACCCCGTTTGGATCACCGAATCGCTGGCCGGTATGGCCGAGGAC
>JAOABT010000605.1 GCA_026418215.1 Clostridia bacterium
GGCCAGGAGGTCTCCGAGGCTGTTGCTGAGCTTGTTACAACCATTATCCCCGAGCGCTTCGGCTATGATCCCCAAAGGGATATCCAGGTGCTTTCGCCCATGAGAAAGGGCGAAACGGGTATTTACCAGCTGAACCAGATGCTCCAGCAGTCGCTTAACCCCGAGCAGGACGGCAAGCCACAAAGGCATTCAGGTAGCTCGGTATTCAGGCTTGGTGACAGGGTCATGCAAATCAAGAATGACTACACGCTCCCGTGGACATTTTACGACGAAAGAGGCATTTTGAATGAAGGTCTCGGCGTTTATAACGGGGATATGGGAGCTATTATCGATATTGACCCAAGGGCCGAGCTCTTAACGGTCCGATTTGATGATCAGCGCCTTTGTGAGTACCGGTTTGATATGCTTGAAAACCTGGAGCACGCCTTTGCCATAACTGTTCACAAAAGTCAGGGAAGCGAGTTCCCTGCCGTTATTATTCCGCTTGCCGGAGTGCCGTCAACCCTGGTCTGCAGAAACCTCCTCTACACAGCCGTCACCCGTGCCAAAAAGCTGGTTGTCATCGTGGGCAGCCCGATCATTCTCGAACAGATGGTTAAGAACTTGAATGAAAGGGAACGGTTTTCCGGGTTAAAGGAGAGATTTTGTGACGCAGCCAATTATGCTTAAGAGCGTAAGGCTTTGGGAACGCCTCATTCGTTTGTTGTACCCCGCCACCTGCATGGTGTGTGACAGTATTTTAAGAGAGGACTCAGAGCTTTATCTGTGCGACAACTGCAAAAGGTTGATGCCCCGGTATTCCAGGGGTTTTGAGAAGATTCCGGAGCTTCCCTATATCGAAAAACTCCTTGCTGCTTTCCATTACGAGGAGGGCGTGGACAAGGCTATTCATAAAATGAAATTTAATGATCAGCCAAGGCTTTCCAAAACCTTTGGATGGCTTTTGTATGAGGAATTGGCAAAGGAGAGCTGCCTTCCCGATTTTGACTACGTCATTCCTGTTCCCATGTTCCAAAAGAAGAGAAAACGCAGAGGCTACAACCAGTCGGAGCTCATCGCCAAAGCATTGGCCCCGTACCTTCAGGTGCCTGTTTTAGGGGACTGTCTTGTTAAAACACGGCAAACCAAGCCACAGAGCAGCTTAAAGCGGGAGGAGCGGCTAAAGAACCTGGACGGAGCTTTCGCCATTAAATCCGGTGAACAAATTTATGGGAAAAATATTTTGCTGGTGGATGATGTCCTCACCACTGGCACAACCCTCAATTTGTGTGCTAAAATACTCTATGAAAGTGGTGCATCATGGGTTTTCGGCACTGTTTTAGCTATAGCGGGAAAATGACGATATAGATGATATGAGCTTATTTGTGATGGAGGGGTTGTCATGCCAGAGGTCAGAAATTGCAAAAGATGCAAAAGAATCTTCATGTTTACAACAGGGCCTCAAATCTGCGAGGCTTGCAAGAAGCTGGAGGAAGATGATTTTGAAAAGGTCCGGCTTTTTGTCAGAGACTTTCCCGGTGCCACCATTCAGGAGGTTTCAAGGGAAACAGAGGTTCCAACCCAGCTTATCTACCGATTTTTGAAAGATGGCAGGCTGGAGGTAACCGAGGCCAGCCCGATTTCCCTTCAATGCGAAAACTGCGGTTCCCGAATTAAAAGCGGACGTTTTTGCGTTACTTGTTCAAAGAAGCTCGCCACCGACATGATGAATGCCGGGCGCTCGCTGAAGGATAACATCAAAAGCGACAGCGATACGCAATCCTCTAAAGACGGCGGTCTTCGCTATATGCACAATGACCGGAAGGATAAATAATTTTGGGAAATTGATAAATGATATAAAGAGGATTCCCGAAACTGACGATAAATGAATTGACGGGAAAAACCGTCAGCGACATCACTAAAGATTAATTGGCTGAAACTCCAGCTAGTGTTGGTATTAATAGGAGAGGGATTCAAAATGAAAATCTGGGGAAATGTTCCCAATGTATCCGGTGTCTACGGAAACACAAGCAAAATCAATAAAACCACCAAGGTAGGCGAAGTGGCTTCCAAGAAGGATGAGCTTAGCATTTCCGGTGCTGCGAAGGATTTCAGCGTTGTGATGAAAGCCTTGAGGCAGGTTCCTGATGTACGCATGGATAAGGTGAACGAGATCGCACAAAAGATGGAGCGTGGAGAGTATAACGTTTCAGCCAAGGACGTCGCCGGTAAGATGGTGGATTCCCTCACTTCAAGAAAGCTTTAATAAAAAATGATCATTAGAACGGGGTAACCAAAAGGTTATCCCGTTCTTGTTTTTTGCCGATAAAGAGTATGAGTCATAAATTTATTGTTTGGGAGTGAAAGCATGCTGGACAGCAAGCTCATAGAAAACCTTATTAAAGCCCTCCAATATGAGCAAAGGACCTACGAAAGGCTTCTCAATATTGCCGAACAAAAGACCGACTGTCTCATTAAGGATGATACCGCCCTGCTGGTATCCATCACCGAAGAAGAAAAGAAAATGGCTGACCAGACGCGCCAGCTCAACCAGGTCAGGGAACAGCTGCTTTCGAAAATTTGCTCGGATTTGGGGCAGGATTTCAAGACCTTCACCATTAATAAGCTGAAGGAATTGACATCGGAACCCTTCAAAAAGCAGCTTGAGGATATTCAACAGAAGCTTAGCGAGACTGTCAACAAGCTTTATGCCCGTAACGGCATCAATGACAAACTGATAGAAAACGCGCTCAAATATATTAATTTCAACATTCAGCTCATTGCGGCTCCTCAGCCAGCAGCTCCTTCCTACGGAAGATCCGGGCAGGAGGTTAACACCACCGTGAAACGCAGTATGCTGGATGTCAAGTTTTAAGGAAAAGGAGGAGGAAACATGTCGATTAGCTTTTTTGGATTCGATTCGGCCATTTCGGGCCTTGCAGCCAACCAAAAAGCGCTCGAGGTCACGGGTCATAACGTGTCAAACCTCGGCACTGCCGGTTATTCCAGGCAGAGTGTCGTCATGGCTTCCGCCGCCGCACGCTCCTATGGCAACTGGAAAGTAGAAAGCGGCTGCGACATTCAGGAAATCCGTCAGATCCGCCAAACCTTCAATGACAATATCTACCGTACTGAAAACAATACCCTGGGCTACTGGGAAAGCCGCAGCAAGGCTGTAAAGGATGTTGAATCCATCCTTGGCGAGCCGATCAAGGAAGGCTTCCAAACCGTATTGAATAATTTCTGGGACTCCTTCCAGGAGCTCAGTAAGGCTCCCGAAAGTCTGACCATCCGTGCGCTCGTCAAGCAGCGTTCGGATTCCTTGGTCAACCACCTGACACAGGTTGGCAGTCAGCTCAATAAGCTTCAATCGGACCTTAACAGTGAAGTCAAAACCAGAATTGATGAGGTTAACGATATCACCGGCCAGATTGCACAGCTCAATGTTAAAATCATGAGTGCTGAAGCCGCCGGGAATAAGCCAAACGACTATTATGACCAGCGCAACAATTTGGCCGACAGTCTGTCAAAGCTTGTCAACGCCTCAACCTGGGTGACTCAGGAAGGCAGCATGGACATTATGGTGGGCGGGTACTTCCTTGTAAGCAAAGGCGATCAGCTTAAGCTTGAGGCTGCTCCCAACAGCGGCCTCTCGCACTTTTATACGCCTAAAATTGCCGGAAAGGATATTGCTGTGGATGTCGGGCAAGGATTGATAAAGGGCTTGCTCGAAGCCCGCGGTGAGGTTGACGGCTCAAAGGGAAGCTATGACAATGGAACGCCCAATACAACGGCGGATATTACGCTGGCTGTGGACGTTTCCAACAGCAGCGCCTCATACCTTGCCAATGTGAAAAGCCAGATCACAGCCATGGCAAAAGATCTTAGCAACAGGGGACTTAACTATAACCTGCGGCTTGTCACCTTTGGAAATACGGCCAGTGCCGTTCAGAATTTCGGCACCAACGCAGCAGCCCTTGCCGCGGCCATTCCTAACACGCCTACAACAGCTGTCTCTTATACACATCTCCGAGCCCACGAGACCA
>JAOABT010000041.1 GCA_026418215.1 Clostridia bacterium
AAGGACGCTTTCGATGATATTGCTCATGCTTTCGATACCATTGTGGTAAGTTTAAGAAGGTAAACGAAGCCGTAAGCAAGATGCAGAAGGACAAGGACGAGGTTATTGTCTCCATCGAGCACATCTCCTCCGTATCACAGCAGACTGCTGCTTCCAGCGAAGAAATGACAGCCACCACCGAGGTTCAAATCAAATCCTTCGATGAGCTGCAGCAAGCTTCAAAGAGCCTTGCCAACCTTGTTGTGGACCTGAATGACAAGATTAAGAAGTATAAGCTTAAGTAAAGTGTTACTCGAATGAAGGTGTTTAAAGCTCAGCGCCAATAAAATGGCTCGCTGAGCTTTTTTGTTTCATTTTGGCAGGTGTTGCAAATGGTTGTTTGAGCTTGGTATTAATGTGTTAAATACACCCTAGCAGCTTTCAACGGACTGCATCAATGGCAGCACAAAATAAATGTTGATACCAACTCGGAGCAAGTCCCGAGCCAAAGCATGGAACGGTGGCCTGCACTGATAAAAAATCGTTTAAAGACTGAATAAAGGGTTTTAGAACCAGTTAGGAGCCAAATCGAAGCTTATAGTAGCGTCGATTTGTGCTCTTTTTTACTGTCAATAAAAGAAAGAGGAGATGCATAGCTATGCATAGCTATGCATAGCTTGAAACATGAAGTCGAGGAATTTGATGAACAGGAGGACACCAAAAGAGAAAAATTACTTTCTATGTCGGGAGCAAATGGTTGATTAGGTAAGCTTGAGCAGGATTACGGCAAGTATTAATGAAGTAAAAAAAAGGGGTTCCATTAAGCATCAGCTTACTGGAACCTTGTGTTGATGTATATGCACAGCAACTGCTGGGACTTTCATGCTGTGAGTCCATCTATGGGTTCGGGAATAGGATGAAGGAGGATTTGAAAGTGAAATTATTGGTTGGCTTTTTTGGCCTTGACAAGCTCGGAAATTTTGTAGGCTCCGAAAAATACTGCACTTGCAACGGCGAGGATAATAGCGAGGGTTACGGCTGTCTTAATCAAAAATGCGATGACCGATAATGCCGCAATGGCGCAGATGGCAAGTATGACATAGCCGAGCACCGGACCGAATTTGTGAACAATTGAGTTTTTAAATTCCACTAAACTATTTAACATGAAGAAAACCTCCGTTTCGTTTCGTACATCTTATGTTGTCATTATACGACCAGGGGCTTTGCAATACCATAAGAGTTGGGTTATATCAAAATTAGAAGCTGGTTAAAAAAAATCTAACCTTTTCTAAGGAAGTAAAAAAGACCAGTAGAATGAAATCGGCTAAAAGGATGTTAACGTTGAGCCATGCGTCTAATGAGAGAAAGTGAAAGCCCGCCAAACGGCGGGCTTCAGACACTATAAACTTCAAGATATGGTCCATTGATGAGTTTCGAGGAGAAAGGTAATGGTTTATCGAAGCGCCATCATGGATTCTACGCTTCAAAAAATCAGAAACCCATCGAGGTCTTAACAAGGCCCTTTTATCTAAGATGAGTATAGGTCCAGCTCACCAAAATCTTCTCCATGCTTCATTAAGGTGTAAGGCCGGGGAATGCTTCACTACGCCTCGTGTTGGCAACGATTAAAAACTCCCTTTCTTGAGCCTGCTAACAGCTTCCAGAGTCTTTTCAGGGCTTCCGAAGCCTGTCAGGCGGAAGTACCCTTCACCCCTTGTACCGAAGCCGGAGCCGGGCGTACCTACAATGTTGAAGGTATTCAAGAGATAGTCGAAGAACTCCCAAGAGGTTTGGCCTTCGGGAACCTTCAGCCAGATATAGGGTGAATTATCGGCGCCCCAAACCTTGAAGTCCTTCTCCTCAAAAACCTTGCGGATCATCTTGGCGTTCTGGAGATACAGGTCGATGGTCTTCTTGATCTGGCTCTTACCCTCCTCAGTGTAGAGAGCGGCAGCTCCGCGCTGCACAATGTAGGGCACACCGTTAAACTTGGTTGTCTGACGTCTTAACCACATGCCGTGAAGCTTCAGAGGCTTGCCTTCGGATACGGTGACCTCCAGTGTTTTTGGAACTACGGTGTAGGCACAGCGCACCCCGGTAAAGCCCGCTGTCTTAGAAAAGCTTCTGAATTCAACAGCGACTTTTCTAGCGTTAGGTATTTCGTAGATGCTATGGGGAATGCCATCTTCACGGATGAAGCACTCATAAGCGGCATCAAACAGGATAAGGGTTTTGTTTTCAA
>JAOABT010000156.1 GCA_026418215.1 Clostridia bacterium
ATGATGCTCCTCAAAATGACACCCACGGACTAAGGCTATCTAAGCTGTCATTTGATGCACTTTAATCAAACGGTGATACCCGCTGAATAAGCGCGTTACGAGGCTCCGGTCTATGCCTCGACAGCCCTGAGCGCTTCCTTCAAGTTAACCGCTCCCGTATAGATGGCCTTTCCGACAATGGCTCCCTGAACCTTCGTTTTCTTAAGATTCATAAGATCCTGCACCGATGAAACACCACCCGATGCAATAATATCCAGGCTGACTGCCTCTGCCATTTCCTGCATGGCATCAAGGTTCGGACCCGAAAGCATGCCGTCTGTGGCAATGTCCGTATAAATGATGGTCTTGACGCCTATGGCCTCCATCTTTTGAGCAAAGGCCACAGCCGTAAAATCACTGGTTTGCTCCCAGCCCTCAATGGCAACCTTGCCATCCTTGGCATCAATGCCAACGGCGATGCGGTCCCCATAAAGCGCCACAGCCTCTTTGACAAGCTCAGGATTCTTAACTGCCGCAGTGCCTAGAATAACCCTTGCGATGCCGGATTCCAAGACCGCTTTAATGTCGGCGAGGGTTCTGATGCCTCCGCCCGTCTGAACGGGAATGGTCAAGGCCTTGGCAATGCGGTCTATCAACTCACGGTTACTGTTTTCGCCGCGCGCTCCGTCCAAATCCACAACATGCAAATAGCGTGCGCCATCCTTCTCAAAGCGTCTTGCCATTTCAAGGGGATCGTCGGCAAAAACCGTCATATCCTCATAGCGGCCCTGGGTCAGCCGAACGCATTTGCCGTTTCGTATATCGATCGCAGGATAAAGTATCATGCTTTTACCGCCTTCAAGAAGTTTTCAATAAGCTTGTGCCCGATGTCGCCGCTTTTTTCGGGATGGAATTGCATGGCAACGAGGTTCGGGCGGGCTATGGCTGCATCGAAGGGAAAGCCGTAATCGGCCTGTGCCGCCACAATGCTCCTATCCGCTGCCTCCACATAATAGGAATGCACAAAGTAAACATAGGGGTTTTGGGGAAGGCCCTCAAAAAAGGGCGTTACTTTGGAGAACTTAAGGCTGTTCCAGCCCATGTGGGGCACTTTAAGTCCCAAATTATCCGGAAATCGCTTGACTCTTCCTTTGAAAATGCCCAAGCCAGGCACGTCAGGCTGGCCTTCAGGATGCTCCTCGCTGGATTCGAAGAGCATCTGGTAGCCGAGGCATATGCCCAAGAAGGGCTTTCCCATTTGGACACAGGCCTTGACGACCCTATCCATGCCCTTCCCCACAAGGCTTGCCATACAGTCGGCGAAGGCACCTACCCCTGGCAGCACAACAGCGTCACTCTTTAAGATTGTTTCTTCATCGGAGGTCACCAGCGTGTCGGCTCCTGCCTTTTCCAAGGCTTTGGCCACACTTCGCAGGTTTCCCGCGTCGTAGTCGATGATTGTAATCATGCCTGAAACTTCTTTCCTGTGATACGTTCATAGGCTTCCATATACTTGGCCTGGGTCTTTTGGATGACTTCCTCAGGTAATTTGGGTGCAGGGGGCTGCTTATCCCAGTCGAGAGACTCCAGGTATTCTCTTAAATACTGCTTGTCAAAGCTTTTCTGAGCTCTGCCGGGCTGATAGTCAGCCAGCTCCCAGAAGCGTGAGGAATCGGGAGTAAACATTTCATCAGCAATAACCAGCTTGCCATCCAGCATGCCAAACTCAAACTTGGTGTCGGCAAGAAGGATGCCGCGGCTCTGAGCATATTCGCTGGCCTTTTTATAGAGCGCAATGGACTTTTCCTTGAGCTGTGAAGCCAGCTCCTCACCAATTTGTTCTTTCACATAGTCATAGCTTACATTAATATCATGGCCTTCCTTGGCTTTTGTGGAAGGGGTGAAAATCGGCTCGGGAAGCTTATCGGCCTGCTTGAGTCCGGCAGGCAGCTTAATGCCGCTGATTTCCCCGGTAGCCTTATAATCCTTGAGGCCTGAGCCTTCGAGGTAGCCGCGCACGATGCATTCGGCTTCAACCATCTGTACCTTTTTGACAAGCATGGAACGGCCCGAGAGCTCCTCCCTGAACTTGGAAAGACCCATGGGATATTCGGATACATCGGTGGTCACCACATGGTTCCCAATGATGTCCTTGCAGAAGTCAAACCAGAATTCAGAAATGCCGTTTAAAAGGCAGCCTTTATTAGGGATCAGATCATCAAAAACGACATCAAAAGCGGATATGCGGTCTGTTACGATCATGAGCAGCATGTCGCTTCCCACCTCATAAACATCTCTGACCTTACCCTTGATAAAAACCGGTAAATCAATAAAATTGGTATCTCTCAAAAGCATCTGAAGGTTCCTCCATTATATTGTAATTTTTTTAACAATCTTAGTAGTCCCCATTTAGGGTTCATTTAACGTAAGTAGGAATGGACTGTATAGGTAAATACAGTTATTTGTAACTTGGCTGTTAAGATCGAGGCAGTTATTGGTATGACTTTTCTTCTGAGGTTGAGCCCTTGTGAGCCAACGCTGTAAGACAGCCGACAAAATGGACAACGGCATTCCAATCTATAGCCATTCTGGTCCGATTCACTTGGCATTTAGCATATCCATTCTAACTCAGTGACAACTTGTTTCACTACAGAGTCCCCTTTGTGGATAAAACACCCTGAATACTAGGGTCAATGGTAACCGCTTCTTTTAGTGCCCTGGCAAAGGCTTTAAACACGGCCTCAATGATATGGTGGTTGTTCTTGCCGTGCAGAAGCTTGATATGAAGCGTCATACCTGCATTGACGGCGACAGCTCTGAAAAACTCCTCAAACATCTCGGTATCCATTTCACCCACCCTGGGTGTTGAAAAAGGAACCTCAAAGTAGAGAAACGGTCTGTTGGAGAGGTCAAGACTCACAAGCGCAAGGGATTCGTCCATAGGAACCATGGCAGTTCCAAAGCGTTTGATGGATTCGCGCTTTCCCAAAGCCTCTGATATAGCCTTTCCTAGCACAATACCAATATCCTCGGCGGTGTGGTGGCTGTCAATATGAAGGTCTCCCTGACAGGCGAGCTTCAGATCGAACCTGCCGTGACCCGAAAAGAGGCAGAGCATGTGATCCAAAAAGCCAATCCCTGTTGTGATGCTGTTTTGGCCTGTTCCGTCCAGTTCAAGGCTGAGCGCAATCTGGGTTTCTTTCGTATTTCTTTCAAGCTCTGCTTTTCTCATCTTAACACCCCATTAGGCTGAATATGAAGGATTTAAATGACATTCCTGCAAACCCTCATCATTTTAGAAACCATTATAGCATTAGAGAGCGGCTCCCGCCATCACCTTCTTAACAGCTTCCACCAATTTTTTCATCTCTTCGTCGGTACCTATGCTGATACGAAGCCAATTTTCCGTTCTTGAAGCCTTGAAATTCCTAACCAAAATTCCTTCTTGGCGAAGCCTTGCCTGGACCTGGGGCCCCGGAACGCCGGGCAGACTTGCAAATAGGAAATTGGTTTGAGAGTCTGTAACCTCCACACCCATTTCCTTAAAGGCTTCCTTGGTCCATTCACGGGTTCTGATGACCTTTTTACAGGTTTCCTCGAAGTAAGCCTTATCCTGGAAGGCCGCTTCTGCAGCCACTATGGCTAATCGGTCCATGGTGTAGGAATTGAAGGAGTTCTTGACCCTGTCCAACCCCTCCATGAGGCTTGGCGCTCCGAAAGCAAGACCGATGCGCATGCCCGCCAGTGCTCGTGATTTTGATAGCGTCTGCACCACGATCAGATTATCATAGCTGTTAATGAGCGGCACACAGGATTCGCCGCCGAAGTCAATGTAGGCCTCGTCAAGGATAATCAGCGTTTCTGGACGCCTCCTTAAGAGCGCCTCGATCTCGGCGCGGTCTATGTAAAGGCCTGTAGGTGCGTTAGGATTGGCAAATAGAATGGCTTTGACGTCAGAGGGATAGGCATTAAAATCAATCGAAAAGTCATCCTTAACAGGCACTCTGGTATAGGGAACATTATAAAGCTCGCTGTATACCGGATAGAAGCTGTAGGTGATGTCAGGAAAGGCGATGGGTGTAGAAGCATCAAAATAGGCCTTGAATAAAAGGGCCAGAACTTCGTCGGAGCCGTTTCCGGGAAACACCTCCTGCTCCGAAATGCCATAGAATTCTGCCACGGCTTTTTTTAATGGCGTGCTATCGGGATCGGGATAAAGCCGCAAGTCATTAAGGTCGGCATTTCTTATACGTTCTATCACCAATGGCGACGGGGGATAAGGGCTCTCATTGGTATTTATTTTAATGAGCTTTTTGTCCTTGGGCTGCTCGCCCGGAACATAAGGCGTCAGGCTCCTCGTGTTCTCATTCCAAAAACGGTTCATATTTGACTCTCCTTTGTTCGGATTCGGATGGACTCGGCATGGGCGGTAAGGCCCTCGGCGTCTGCAAAGGCGGCAACATCGCCGGCTGCTTCCTCAAAGGCTTTGCGACTGTAGGAAATGACGCTCTGGCGCTTGACGAAATCATAAACGCCAAGAGGTGAAAAGAAGCGCGCGGTCCCCGTTGTAGGCAGCGTGTGATTTGGCCCTGCAAAGTAGTCGCCAAGCGGCTCAGGAGAGTAGCTGCCAAGGAAAATGGCACCTGCGTTTGTGATCTTACCCAGCAAAGAGAATGGGTCTTTGGTGCAGACCTCCAGGTGTTCGGGGGCAATCAGGTTGGTGATGCCCACTGCTTCGTCAAGGGTCTCCGTGATAACTATGGCGCCATAATCATTGACGGATTGTGCTGCTATCTCGTTTCTTGAAAGCCTTGAAAGCTGAAGATTCAGCTCGCGCTCAACCTGGGTGGCGAGTACCTTGGAGGTCGTCACCAAAATGGCGGAGGCAAGCTTATCATGCTCAGCCTGGGAAAGGAGGTCTGCCGCCACATAAGCGGGGTTTGCGGTTTCATCCGCAATGACCAGCACCTCGCTGGGTCCTGCGATCATGTCAATGCCGCAGGTGCCGAAAGCCAGCTTCTTGGCCGTTGTCACATAGATATTGCCCGGCCCGACAATTTTATCGACCTTGGGAATGGTCTGGGTTCCGTAAGCCATGGCCGCGATAGCCTGAGCCCCGCCTACCGCAAAGACGCGATCTACCCCTGCCAGCTTGGCACAGGCCAGTACCATGGGATTGACCTTGCCGTTCTTGCCCGGAGGAGAGCAAAGGATGATTTCGCCCACACCTGCAACCTTGGCCGGTATGACATCCATTAACACGGTGGACGGCAGGGGCGCGCTTCCGGCCGGTGCATAGACGCCCGCCCGTGAAAGGGGCGTAATCTTCTGTCCAAGCAGCGTCCCATCCTCCTTGGTGATAAACCAGGAGTTTTCGCGCTGTCTCTCATGGAAGGCGCGAATGTTGGCCGCAGCCTTTTCTATTACCTTTAATAAAGCTTTATCAATTGAGAAGTAAGCCAGCTCCTGTTCGGACTGGGAAACCTCAATGGCCTCGGGATGCAGGGTGACACCGTCAAATTTCTGGGTGTAATCAAGAAGCGCGGCGTCACCACGCGCCTTCACGCTGTGGAGAATGCCGGCAACGGCCTCCTCAATATCCTTGCGGCCCTCAGGGCTTCTGGATTTCAGCATATCAAACAAGGCATCAAAGTTATCCTTTCCATACTCATAAACCTTCATGGTGTTCACTCCTACATGATGATAGATTACTTTTATAGCTGTTTCCGTATATCCTCAATGAGCCTGGTGATGCGTTCGTTCTCCATTTTCATGCTGACGCGGTTGACCACCATTCTGGCACTGATATCCGCAATGGTCTCGCGCACCACAAGGCCGTTCTCCTTGAGGGTTCTCCCGGTTTCGACGAGGTCAACAATAACCTCGGAAAGGCCCACCAGCGGGGCAAGCTCGATGGAGCCGCTCAGCTTTATGATTTCCACCGATTCCCTGCGTTTATGCCTGAAGTATTTACGGGCGATCTCCGGGTACTTGGTCGCTACACGGGTAATGGAAACGCTGTCCATCTTGCCCTCAAGCTCCTTTGGCCCTGCCACGCACATATTGCATCTGGCGAAGCCCAGGTTTAAGACCTCGTAAAGATCACGGCCTTCCTCCAAAAGGGTGTCCTTGCCAACAATGCCTATATCGGCTGCTCCGTATTCAACATAAACCGGAACATCGGCGGGCTTTGCAAGGAAAAAACGGATTTTGTTTTTCTCATCGGTGAGAATAAGCTTTCTGGAATTGCTTTTAAGCTCGGTGCAGTCAACACCCGCCCCCTCCAGAAGCCCTATGGAAAGCTCGGTCAGGCGCCCCTTGGCCAGGGCAATCGTAATATATCTCATAATGCAATCTCCTCCCCGGTTCCATCGTTAAGAACGCGAATCACCTTTGTATAGCCTTTAGAAATCGCGTAGCCTTTCATGTCTTCCAGGCTCTTTTGCGTAATATCCAGCTCTGCAGCGAGGCCTTGGCTTATAAAGGCCTTGCATAAATCGCTGGCCGCTTTTCTTGCGCCTTCGGCATAAGTGACGAGGCAGCCGCCATCCCGGGGCTCTTCAAGCTTCTTCTGTCTTTCAAGGGCCATCAGCACCATATTGATACCCAGGGAGAAGCCGGTGGCTTCACATTCCTTGCCAAACTTCGAAACAAGCTTATCGTAGCGTCCCCCGCTTAGGATGGGGAAGCCTACCCCGTAAGTGTAGCCTCTGAAAACAATGCCGGTATAGTAGGTCAGGCTCTGCACCATGCCTAAGTCGATAGAAACATATTGAGAAAGATTGCGGTCCTCTAAAATATCAAGGATGGCCTTCAGGTTCTGAATGGCTCCTGCGGCCCGTTCCCCTATTTCCAGGCCGTTGAGGCGCTGGAGAATGTCTTTAGAGCCAAAGAGCTTGGGTAGATCGAGAATGAGTCTTTTAAGCGAATCCTTGACCTGGTGGCGGTCCATGACCTGCTCGACGCCGACAAAATCCTTTAAATCGATGAGCTCGCGGACCTCTTCAATCTCCTCGTCCGAGAGCCCCGTTTCCTCCATGATGCCCTTAAAGAAATTGACCTGTCCGATTTCTATCTGAAATTCCTCTATCCCGCTTAATCTGATGGCTTCGGCTGCCATAGCCACAACCTCGGCATCTGCCTCGGGTGAATTTAGACCCAGAATTTCACAGCCAGCCTGGGTAAACTCATTCTGACGCCCCCCGCCCAGCTCGTCAAAGCTAAAGGTGTTTCCAATATAGCAGCATTTTAACGGGAAGGCATCTTC
>JAOABT010000109.1 GCA_026418215.1 Clostridia bacterium
AAATTCATAATTCGTACTTACTCCCAATCCTCATCCAAAGTACAAACTGGCAACTCTTCTATTTCTTCCAAGACCTCGGCTATGCTATAGCCCACGATTGTACCCTCATCATCGCTTGTTGGCGATTTCATGTCAGGCATAACTTCAAACGTTATATACCAGCCTCCCGCCGGGCCGCAGTCCCACGACATATACGTTGACTGATAACCTTTGCGATTCAGAGCTTTTTCGATTTTATCTTTATTTCTGCTCATTTCAACCTCGCTTCCCGCCCTCTCTGTGGCATATAAACTCCGTTATTCGTCCCTTCTAGCCTTCTTAATCAGCCCTACAAAGCACCTTACAAACTCTGTTTCCAAACCAGCCAACCATTCCAGCACTTTCATTTCATCATCTGACAGCTCAACTCCATTTAAGGCCTCCATTAATAAACCCATGTGATCTTCATTTGGAGAACTGAAGCTTCTCTTGACCGGCTTCACAACCTTTACGCCCACTGACTTAAAACTTTCGATAGCCTCTTCCTGTTTCTCCTTCGGCATCTTTGCTAGTTCATTTGCTGTTGATATGCCAATGTTGCCTTTCTTAAACTCTTCCTTGAATTCCGAGACGAGGTTTTTGTTGATGTGCTCCATAATGCCCACTTGTGCGGGTGATACTTTCAAGATATCTGCCACGCACTCCCGCAACCTCCCAGGTATTTTATAGCCGGCTACCTTCAACTCCTGAAAAAGTTCCTTAAGCCTGGCAACCTGATAGGTCTTTTCATAATCGGTCAATTCTCTGGCGGTTGAATTCGCCATTATAAGCCGGAGTTCATCCATGAGATTATCCGGTTGACGCTCTATCTTGCAAGGAGCAGTGGCCCATCCGATAAGCTTTAAAGCATGATACCGGCGTTCACCGCTGATAAGCTCATATAGCCCATTGCCGTTAGGCTTAACCACAAGATTATGCTGCAATCCCACCATTTCTATCGATGCGCCCAATTCCTCTATATCTCTGATGCCATATGCGTTTTTTGTTGACGGCACAATCTGATCCAGCGGAATATGGCGCACCTCGAACTGATTTGACTGGCTTTCTGTCGTCTTTGACTGGCTATTTAAAATATCATTCAGGCTGAATTTTGCCATTGCACTCACATTCCTTTCTTAAAATTGTGCTAGATTCTAGCACAATTCAGATACTCCTTAACCAAAGCCACATAGTCCCTTGATGCCGTGTTATTTCTGGCATATGGTATTAGCGGAATGCCTGTAAATGTCGTCTCGTCAACCTTCACGGTCTTATGTATCAGCGTATCAAACACCGGGATATTAAGTGTACGCTTAAGGTGATCCACACCTTGCCTATTAACGTTGGTATTCTGGTACATGGTAATGAAACAGCCTGCAATCTTCAACGATGGATTAAATTCCTTTACCTCTTCAACCTGTTCCGTCAGAATTTCAAGACCGTCAAATGCGAATTTGTCAACTTTTATAGGTATCAGGACATCATCAGAAGCCACAAGCGCGTTGATAACACTCATGTTGATATCCGGTGCATTGTCGATGATGACATAATCATACTGATCAACTACCATACACAATGCTTTTCTAAGCCTTGTCTGTTGTGGACGCGATACATCAAGGAGGATTTCCTTGTTTGCCTTAAGAAGCGTCATATTCGCCGGTAGCACATCTAAATTTTCATAGGACGTCTTTCGGATGGCTGACCGGATATCATATCCCTTTTCTGTCAGCACCTCAGAAATGCTTGGGAGCTCATAACTGTGCAGACCGAAAAACTTGCTGCTGTTGCCCTGTTTATCGTTGTCAATGATCAATATCCGATAGCCGTGAACGGCCATAAGGTTGTATGCAATGTTGATGGAGCTAATCGTCTTGGCGACACCGCCTTTAATGTTTATTACGGATATGGTTTTCATACAAAACCCTCCCAAGCTTAATTTGCAAATACATCTATTCCAGTGTTTTGAAGGACGTCTTCTGCACAATCTTTGAAAGATAGTGCATTGCACTTAATGGATTCAAAAATGCTTTCAGACGAAAGGAGAATGTCCTTGATCTTCTCAACCTGTATGCCTTCACCCTGCATGGCCATGATAAGTGTAAGGTTGTAAAACTGAACGGCCTCCCTGGTTGCGATACGACCGGCATTCAGCATGGCTCTGTCAAGCTGAGCCCTGCTATACGTCCTGTGATCCTGCTTTTTCATGCGAATTTCTCCTGTTCTGCTGCGGTTAAACGCCGGACACCTTCGAAGCTCATGGACTCGCTCAGAGCCACCAACGCTTCCTTAAAGTCCTTTGGCAACAGGGCATTTTGTCTTTCACGTTGCCCATGCTGATGATACATTTTCAAAAATTGACCGCGCATCACGTCCACTTTTTCACACTGGCATATTTCCTTCCAGCCAATCATCCTCACGACCTTGGCAGTCATAGGTGATAACGAAGCCAGCGCTTCTTCTTCTCGGTAGTAACCCAGGAGCTTTATAGCTCGTGTTACCTCACCCCAAGCTGCAGCTTCATCTTTCACGCCTGATGACATCTCTATTAGAGATGCCACCTGTTGCCGGACATCGGCTATAGTCGGTGGGTACTGGCTTTCCATGATGAGCTTCTTTACAGCCATTTGAGCCACCTCATATGGAAGGTCTCCCAGCATTTCCAGCCATACACGGCTCTTAAACTCATCCACCTCGAACCTGGGATAAGCCGCCGCAATGACGGTCATTAGCTTGCACATTTCGAGCTCTACCATATGGATCGC
>JAOABT010000129.1 GCA_026418215.1 Clostridia bacterium
TTGTGAACGAGCACAAGGGGATGATCACCGTTATAAGCGCCCCGGGCAAAGGGACTGAATTCAGGATTAGCTTGCCCAATACAGGGCGTAACGCGTTATAAATACTTTATATTTGTCGGTTTATCAAGCATTATTCGACAGCTGTCTTGCCTCGGAAAGGTCTGCGATCTTACCGCGAACGTGCCAGAGATGTCTCTGTTGGAAGACACATTTCCAACAACAATATAGCACTAATGGAAGTCTTTAGCACCTGTTTTGTTGGTATTAGAAAGAGGTTAAGAAAAGGGAGATTTATGCAAAAGGATATGCTAAAATGAAGAAGAATAAATAGACAAAAACGCACGAAAGCGAGAGATTGTCATGGAGAAAACACCGCATATTGAAGTTGATCAGGAAGGGCTTATTGCTAAAACGGTCCTTTTGCCGGGAGATCCTTTAAGAGCCAAATTCATAGCGGAAAATTACTTGGAAAACGCCGTCATGTTTAATAAGGTCCGGAATATGTTCGGTTACACAGGAACCTATAAGGGAAAGAAAATATCTGTCATGGGGAGTGGGATGGGAATGCCGTCGATAGGCATTTATTCTTATGAGCTCATTCATTTCTATGGCGTTCAAAACCTCATACGAATCGGCTCCTGTGGAAGCTTTCAGGAGCATGTCAAGGTCAGGGATGTCATTCTGGGCATGGCTGCTTCTACAAACTCAAATTTTGCGAGCCAGTATAATCTGCCGGGAACATTTGCACCGACGGCATCTTGGAGCCTCTTGAAAAAGGCTGCTGATGTTGCCGAACAGAAGGAGATTCCGGTCAAGGTAGGAAACATTTTATCATCTGATATCTTCTACAATGCAGACAGTGAGGCATGGAAGCGGTGGGCCGGTATGGGTATTCTGGCCGTCGAAATGGAAGCGGCCGCGCTTTATATGAATGCAGCAAAAGCAGGTGCAAACGCGCTTTGTATCCTGACCGTGTCGGATTCTCTTGTCAATCATGAGGAGACGACCTCGGAGGAAAGAGAAAAGTCCTTTACACAAATGATGGAAATCGCTCTGGAGCTTGCGTAGCGGCTGAGACACAAAAGGATATCTCCGAGCTGGGATATCCTTTTTTATGTCCGGCTTACTTTAAGCGCCAATTCTAATTTTAAGGATTCTGTTTTTCTAAACCCGTTTGCGGACTGAAGCTTTTTTATAAGCGGCCGTCAGCCGCTGTTATCCCCCCAAGGTGATATCCTGGGTTTGATACCATTCAAGCGCCGCATAGAAATGCTCCATCTTAAAATCGGGCCACATGGTATCGACAATATAAAAATCCGCATAAATAGTCTGGATGGGCAAAAAGCCGCTTAAGCGCCTGCGTCCGCCCCAACGGATGATGAGGTCGATTCTGGAAATGTCGGCCGAGGCAATCTGTTGGCTGATATTGGTTCTTTTGTGCTCCAGTGTCCCGGGGTCCGGGCTATGCCGGTAGAGATAATCCAGATCCCAATTCCAGCCGTAATTAACCAGAAAGTTTACGTTAATGAGGCCCTTGCCGAAGGTGGTCCGCTTTGTAAAGGGCAGCAGCTCAGAGGGGAAAAGGGGTGACTCTGTGTTCCCGACAATTAAGAGGTTTGCGTCATGATGACTGAGCTGCAAAACTGAATCCACGCATGCTTTTTGAAAAGCCTTGGTCTGAACCGAAGGCCTCTTGGTATTATCCTGCGTAAAGCCATAAAAGGTAAGTTCCTTGATACCAAGGCGAATGCATTCCTGATACAGCTCAAAACCCGGGCCGATTCCGTGGTCGTAGCCGTCTTCCTTATTCAAACCGTTACTTTGCGCCCATCTTCTGTTTCCGTCGGGAATGATGCCGATATGCGCGGGCAGCCGATGAAAGTTTCTCATTGTCATCCCTTTAGTCGTAAGTTTCATATTGGTATTGTTTATCCAAAGGCCGCCTTCTATTCCAGTTCTTGCTTTAGGCAAAGATGTTATCGATGAGATTTAAATTCCAGTCATGACGAGCTGCCTGATGCGCTGCCTCAATGATTTCGTCAAAGATCTGCTCAGGTCCGTGGCAATCGGAGCCGATAACCACCCTGATGTTGCTTCCTGAAACCTTGTCCCAGAACCTCTTATGGGGATACATTAAACGTCTTCCATCTACGAAATCATGGTAGCCTCTGCGGAAGCCGTTTGCGTTGAACTCCAGAATGTAGTCATGGGCTTTGGCCGCATTAATAATGATGTCACAGGCCTGTTCGCAGTTTTCATCCCAGGCCAGGTTGTTGACAAACATGAGATCGGGGTGGGCCACAAAGCTGAAATACCCCGATGCCATACCCTCCACAATAGAGTTGGCATAGGCGATGTAGTGGGCGGTGCTATCTGCGGAATAGATATTGACAGCTTCTCCGACCTTATTCATGTAAAAATGCTGGGCAAGGGCCAGGTAATCAAGGTGATAATCCCTTAAGAGCTTTTCGTAATAAGCATGCTCTCTGGGGTCATACTCAATCTCAAGTCCAGTAAATACCTTAATAAACTCTTTTTTCGATGCTTTCAAATCCTCAACGGCCTTTATGTAAGGTTGAAGCTCTGAAAAGTCCATTCTTAAGCCGTAGCGGTCATCGGGGAAGGGGGCATGGTCTGAAAAACCCAATATTCCGAGACCCTTCGAAATAGCTTCCTGTACATATTCTTCCTCAGTTCCGCCGGCATGCTTGCACCGGTAGGTATGCGTATGAAAGTTCGTTCTCATGGCTGCCTCCGTAGGACTTGATATGCCGCCATTCTAGCATTGGTAAGCCTTAATGTCAAACATCAGAGAGGGTTACAATCGCAAAAGGCTAAAACGGGGTGGAGCTCAATAAGAAACTCAAGCATTTGGTAGAAGTTTTAGTAGTTTGGTTACAATTCTTATAGCGGTTAAATGAGATTTGTTCATTAAGGCTACAAATGATTAAAGCTCAGTCTACAACGATTGATGCTATAATTCTATGCTCGAGTGAAGCCTCATTTTCTGTAAAAATAATCTACTATGCTATTGGCAAGCGTCTGAGCGTATTGGGTTTGCTGTGTATCATCGGTAAGCCATTCAAATTCCTCGGGGTTAGGAACGAAGCCGCTTTCAATGAGGAATGAGGGCGTCCACGTGCCGCGTGTCACATAGAAGTTACGGTTGTTAACGCCTGTCTCGGCTCGGCCAAGCGTGCTGATAATGTTATTATATACCGTCTGTGAAACTTGTTTGGCCAATGCTTCACGATACCACACTGAAAAGCCCTTTACTCGGGAGATGTCAACGTTGTCTTCCATGCTATTGGCATGAATCGAGATGAACATATCCGGTCGCGCGTTTCTTGATGCAGCAAGGCGTGCGCTCAGGGAAACTGTTGTGTCCGTTGTAC
>JAOABT010000171.1 GCA_026418215.1 Clostridia bacterium
GTCAGGGCTACCAGAACTATGAGAAAAAGGGAACCTGCTGTAAAAAGGGTTCTCTTCCTGATTACAATGAACAAGCGATCACCTTCAAAATAAATTGGTGGACACGTCTCGAAAAGCTGGTTATCGGGACGGACACAGCACCACTCTAATCATATGGTGATCATGTACAAATATGCTGATTAGGTTTTACGGATAAAGACTTCCTTGCAGACGGGGCAAGTCACCTCAAGCTTGCCCTTTTTGCGGGGTAAGCGTAAAAAACGCCTGCATTTGGGGCATTTCAGGTAAACAAAGGATTTTCGCTCCTGAAACCTTTTGGTGCGAAGGGAGAAGAAGGCCTTTACCCTTGCAATAGCTTGATTAGCCTTGAAAAGAAACTGCTGAACGATATGTGTAAATTTTTGAAATTCAGCGTAACGCTTGGCTTTGTCCTTGGAAAAGATTCTGAAAAGGGCATAGCCTGTTATAAAAATACCAATAACCCACAAATAATGAGTTTGAAGAAACATGGGACTTAAGAGAAAGAGAAAGATAGAGTAGGCATCTATACCGTAACGATTAGCCATAAGTCGATTCATAAGCTTCTCCTTAAATATCTGGATAAATCCATTTTACCCTTTGGCACGAGTGAATTTCAAGGGCTATTCCCATACTCTTAATTTTATGGCCCAGGGCATATATTGGAATGATCACAATCTTTCCGAGGGATGCGCTATGAAAGTGAGCTACATGAGTACGAGGGGTGTCGAATACGCACGTGCCTATGCCGATTATTTCAGTGTGCCCGAAAACAAGCGCTTGTTTTATTATGATACGGCAGGGGTGGATTGTACCAACTTTATCAGCCAATGTGTCTGGGCAGCTTACGGGGGCTGGATGCCGGGAATGGACGGCAAAACTATTGCCCGCAATAAGGAACGCATGAATGCGCACCTCGGCATGGTGCCGTTTGTTTGGTACGGCTCCTCTTACTATGTGGGCTCAAATAAGTGGTGCCGGGTGATGGAATTCTATGCTTTCTCAATATCCCCAAAAGGGTCGGGCCCAATGGCAGCACCGCTTTTTGAAGGGACCTGGGAAACTCTTGATCCGTCCATACTCAAGGAGGGGGACGTCCTCCAGCTTGTCGTAAAATCCTACGTACCTACACGCTTTGGGCACAGCCTCTATATCACACAAGCTGGCAATACGCTCTCCGAGGTTTTGGTCTGCTGCCATTCTTACGATAGGCTGGACGGCCCCTTGACCGAGTTTTCAAGCTTTCCCGCCGAGTACACAAGGCTTCGCGTTCTTCGCTTTACAGAGGCAGATTTGAATTTTTGATTCTTAAGCCTGCAAATAGTGGGTAAATACACTTATGAAGAAAGGCTGGCGAAACTATGCTTATTGAGATCAATAAAGTCACGAAACGTTTTTCAAAGAAATTGGTGCTGGATCAAATCACGCTTTCGGTTGGAGAAGGAGAAATTTTCTGCCTTTTAGGTCCCTCGGGCGCCGGAAAAACAACGCTCATACGGCTGGTGACAGGTGCTATTGCCGCAGATGAGGGTGAAATCATCATCGACGGCCGTAAGATTCCCGACATGGATATTATCAAAAGGGTTGGCTTCATGCCTCAGAATGATGCCGTCTATAACGATATTTCAGGTAAGGATAACCTGATCTTTTTTGGAGGTCTTTTTGGGTTAAAGGGCAAGGAGCTCAACAAGAGAGCCGACGACATGCTGGAGCTTGTGGGGCTTTCAGAGGATGCGAAAAAGCTTGTCATGAACTATTCAGGCGGCATGAAAAAGCGGCTGTCATTGGCTGCATCACTCATGCACAACCCCAAAATACTCGTGCTGGACGAGCCGACAGTGGGTATCGATCCTGTGCTTAGAAAGGCCATCTGGGACGAGTTTGACCGCCTTCGCAAGGATGGCACAACCATTCTTGTCACCACCCATGTCATGGATGAGGCTGAAAAATGCGTCCGCGCCGGTCTTATCTATAACGGACACCTTATTGCCTGCGGTACCATCAAGGAGCTGCTTGCAAAAACAGAGAACGGCTCCATCGAGGAGCTATTCTTCATGGCAAAGGAGGCGTAAGCGATGACATCCCTGATTAAACGTATTATGAAGCAAATGAAGAACGACAAGCGCTCCCTGGCCTTGATGATGATGGCGCCAATTCTCATCCTCACACTGTTGTGGCTGCTTTTGGGAGATACCGACTTTACACCCACCATCGCGTATGATACGCTTCCTAACAAGCTTCAAAGTGCATTCCAGGAATCCGGCGCAAAGCTTTTAGCTGTTGACGGTCAAGATCCCACCGAGCTTCTGAAAAGCAAAAAGGCCGACGCCATTGTCAGCGTCGACCTCACAGGTATTCATATCAAGCTTTTGGATTCCAGTGACAGCATGACAGCCGGAGCGGTCACCAAGGTCATCAAGGATGCCCTTCAAAAGCTCAGCCCCTCGACAAGCATGGAAATGACCTATGTTTACGGCAAGGCCGACGCTTCCATGTTTGATTCCATGGGCTATCTGCTTTTGGGCATTCTGTCCTTCTTCATCGTCTTTATGATAGCGGGCATCTCTTTTATTCGCGAGAGAACCACGCAGACCATGGAAAGACTGATGCTCACGCCCATAAGGCGCTGGCAGGTGGTTATGGGCTACACACTGGGCTTTGGCTTTTTCTCGACCATACAGAGCATCCTTATCGTGCTATTTACACGGTATGTGCTCGGCATGGAGT
>JAOABT010000174.1 GCA_026418215.1 Clostridia bacterium
CTTGGTGCTTAAGAATACCAAAATGAAGCTCCATTACTCTACAGAGACCTTCCGGACGGCCGTGGAAAACATGGTCTTAGGCCAAGGCATTCTGCCCGATTACCCAATTGAGCCCACTATTGATGATCTTTTAGCGGGCAAGGATATGGAAATGGCTAAAGCCCTGGAACTTATAGGCCAAAAATAAGCGCCTAACTAAAGACAGCAGGTTAACCCGCATCGCATGAAAACTTCTAATATCAATAAACAAGCCATTCTCAACAGGATGGCTTGTTTTGTCTTCATGGTCTTGTTTAACAAATAGTAGGGGCTTATGGTATTATTATGAAGTAACTAAGTAATCAAATGGAATTGCAGCCTTTCGATCATGTTTATCGGCTTGGTTTGCGTTGGATAGGCCTATCCCTTCAGTACAACGGCGCTTGAGCCGACAGACCTGCATGATAAGTAACCTCACTGTGAAGGTCAGTATAATTTAAAGGAGGTAACTCATGAGTAACACGCTTATCAACTCAATTCAAGAACAAACCGATTTAATTTTCTATAACATGAGTATTTCCATGCAGACCTGCGACAGGGATTTCGATATATGTGGGGCACCAGCTTGGAGATATGTTTACCACACCCTGCATTCGTGTGACAAATGGTTCAGGAACCCTAACGACTTTGTTGAACCAGAAATTCATACAGAAAACCTAGACAAAGTGGATTTGCCCTGTGATAAGGTTTTATCAGATCATGATCTCCATCAATATTTTGTGGGGGTTCGAGAAAGAACTCTAAATCATCTCGCATCCCTTGAGGATAGCCAACTAAGCGAAAGGCCCTCAGGCTGCGAATTTACAAGGTTGGAACTCATACTGGGCCAATTTCGCCATTTTATGTGTCATATTGGTATATTGAATGGGATGACCATCGCTAAAAAGAACAAATACCCTCAGGTATATGGATTGGACAAATGGAAGGCCAACAAAATGGGTGGCGGTCTGTATGAAGAATGACCATATATTGAAGAGCTTTAAACTGGCCTGGATCTAAAACGGTGAGTAAAAGCTGTAGCGTTTAAACTTTCCCTGGGCAAGCCTTCTTCTTAGAAAAAGACATCTACTTAAGTTTGTACAATAATATTTCTATTTATATTTATTGCTTTAAAGATTAGTTAATAGGAGGGCCTATATCATGGCGGAGATCATTAAGGTATATAGGCAGTGTATGCCTAAAACACGGTTCATTGGTAAGAAATACGATGATAGTGATCGTGTGAATGGCGGTTTCGGAGATAAGTGGGGAGAATGGTTTAGCAACGGCTGGTTTGGTCTTATGGAAAATCAGATTAGCATCAAACTTACAGCAATTTACGAAGATGGTGATGCCTACATAGGGCTCATGCGTTGGAAGGAAGGTGAGGCCTTTGAATACTGGATTGGCATGTTTGCACCCGAAGGCACCAATATTCCGGATGGTTTTGGATATATAGATTTCCCGAAAACGGAGCTGGGCGTTTGCTGGCTGTATGGCAGCGAAGGCGATCTTTATGCTAAAGAGGATAAATGTGCGGCTAAGCTAATAGAAGAGGGATATAAAATAATTCCAGACGAAAAGGGCGCCTGGTGGTTTTTTGAACGATACGGTTGTCCTCGTTTTACTACACCCGATGCCCAAGGAAATGTTATACTCGATATTTGCCACATAATAAAATAATTGCCGGGATTATTGGGGCTTCGTGGCGCTGAGAAGACCTATAGTAAAGTTTTAACCCAAGAAGCATAGATCGCATATATCAATATTTATTAATGCCCTATTTCCCCATCAATCATTCTATATCCTACGCCAACCTCAGTCATGATGTATTTCGGTTCCGCGGGATTAATTTCCAGCTTTCTCCTAATGTTGGCCATATTAACCCGGAGCGCCTGTCTTTCATTGGCGTATGGCCCCCATACCTCCCTTATAATGAAGTCATGTGTAAGCACCTTCCCCATATGCCTGGAGAGGAGCACAATGATTTTATACTCGATTGGCGTCAGGTGGATTTCTGTGCCTTTTAGTATAACCATTCGTTTTTCATAGTTTATTTCAAGATCTCCAACAGTTCTCTTCCCGCTGTCAGTCTGGCTGCTTGCCTTATTGCTGTTGTAATGCCTCAAGGCTGTTCTGATACGTGCTAAAAGCTCCGATGTTCCAAAAGGCTTTGTTACATAATCGTCAGCTCCAAGGTCAAGGGCTTCAACCTTTTCACGTTCATGTCCCCGAGCCGAAACAACAATGACCGGTACACCTGTCCATTGTCGGATACTTTTGAGAACCTCAAGCCCATCAATGTCAGGCAGGCCGAGGTCCAACAGGACAAGATCGGGGCAATGGGATGCAATATTGGAAACAGCCCCCCTTCCGCTCTGAGTCATGATGACATGATAATTATTTGAAGTCAGCATCGCAGAAATAAAGTTACTGATGGCGTTATCATCCTCAACAATCAGTATCAGGAGCTTGTTATTGCTCATGGATTTCACCCTTTTCAAGCGGCAGCATGAACATAAAAACAGCACCGCCTTCCTTTTTATTGGCCGCTTCCATCCTACCCTTATGGGCTTTTATGATAGACATGCAGATCGACAAACCGATGCCCATGCCTCGTGAAGAATCAGCGTCCCTTTTGATACTTGGGTCAAGGTTGCTAAACAGGTGAGGAATGGCTTCTTCCTTTATACCTTCACCATTGTCGCTTACTTCAAACACGGCAAAATCGTTTTCTTTCCTAACATTAACTTCAATTGTACTATTCTGGCCTGAGTATTTGATAGCATTCTCCAACAGATTAATGATAACCTGCTCAATGAGTGTTCCATCCATTGGAACGACCAGAAGCTCATCCGGAACTGTCACGCTGATACTTCTATCCGTATATTTCTTTTTGACTCTACTTACGGCTTCTGCAACAATCTCTTCCGCAGCCTCCAGCGTTTTTGTGACATTCATGGTGCCTTCATGAATACGGGTCACCGATAAAAGATTCTCAACCATTCTGATAAGCCATTGAGAATCCTCCTTAATATCGGACACCAGCTTGTTTTGTGTCTCCTTATTGAGGGAATCTCCATTCTCAAGTAAGGCCGAGCTAGCGCCTAGAATGCCGGTTAAAGGCGTCCTGAGATCGTGGGAAATGGCCCGCAAGAGATTGCTTCTCATTCGTTCCTTTTCAGACTCCACCAGAATTTGTCGCTGCTCATCCGATAAATATTGACGTTCCAGCGCCATAGCCACCTGTGAGGCGATCATCCTCAAAAAAGAGCGGTTGGTGTTATTCATGAAGCCATTTTTACATGACATACCCAGAACACCGAGCACCTTGCCCTGCGATATGACCGGCAGATAATGCGCACCCGCGCCCATGAGCGTGTCAGTTCCTGCACCAGCTCTTTTTTTATTGGTAAAAACCCAGTGAGCCACTGCTTTTTCCGATTCAGAAAGGAGTTCTTCAGAATCCGGATCGCGTGAAGAGGGCTTTAAGATTCCATGAGAGCCATCCTCCGGGTCTTTGGTATAGAATATGACCGACCGATCAAATAGCTTTGCAACATATTCGTTGGTGACATTGACGATGTTGTCAATTCCCCTTGTCACAAGAAGCTTTTTATTGATTTCATAGAGTATTTCAGTGCGGCGCTCCCTTTCTACTGCTAGCTTTGCCTGAGTTTTGATGAGTATGGTCAGGGCACTCGTAATCAGTGCCACCAGAAGCATGATCAGGAATGTGATGGGGTAGCCCGGCTGAATTGCATTAAAGGTATAGTAGGGAACTGTAAAAAAGAAGTTGAAAACTAAAACGCTGAGAACCGAAGAAATGACACCATAGGCATAGCCCGAGGTG
>JAOABT010000242.1 GCA_026418215.1 Clostridia bacterium
CCATTGAAGTGCTGGGAGCGGCTTTTGGAGGCAAGGACGGCGTCAAGCTCTGCCAGAAGCTTAAGCCCGATATTGTTCTGATGGACGTCAATATGCCCGACATGGACGGCTTGACTGCGACAAACCTTTTAACAAGCTCTCTGCCGGATATTGGCGTTATTATCATGTCGGTACAGTCCGAGAACGAATACTTAAAGAAGGCCATGTTTGCGGGAGCCAGAGAATACCTTGTGAAGCCTTTTTCGGCGGACGAGCTGGTATCCTCCATCACGAAAACCTATGAGGCTCAGAATAAGAGAAAGCACAACACAAAAATGATAGACCAGGTCATCCAGACCCGCGTCATTACGGTGTTCAGCACCAAAGGCGGCGTAGGCAAGACCACGGTGTCAACCAATATGGCCGTAGCCCTGGCCAGAACCACCAAAAAGCGTGTGTGCCTTTTAGACCTGGATCTCCAGTTTGGTGATGTGGCTGTTATGATGAACCTGTCGGTTAAGAACACCATTTACGATCTGGTGAAAGATATCAAAAACGTTGATGCAGACCTTATTACCGATTATCTCACAACGCATTTTACAGGCGTCAACATTCTTCCCGCGCCTATTAAGCCGGAATATGCCGAGTTTATTGACTCGAAGCATATAGAGAAGATACTGAGCCTTTTAAATGGAAACTTCCATTACGTCATCATTGATGTACCCGCCTCCTTCCAGGATATCGTGCTCACTGCCTTGGACAGCTCTGAAAAAATTCTGGTGCTCTCAACGCTGGACCTGCCCACCATCAAGAACGTGAAGGTCGGGCTGAATCTCATGGAGAACCTAAAGTACAAGGACAAAATCCAGGTTGTCGTCAACAAGGCCAACGAGCAATACGGTGTGAAGTTCCAGGAATTCGAGGAAACCGTCGGTTATCCCATTTGGGTCAACATTCCGGAAGACAGCAACACGGTTATCACAAGCGCCAACAAAGGTATTCCGTTTGTTATGACAAGGGACGATACCAAGGTGGCCAAGGCTATATTCCAGCTGGCTGAGAAGCTTCACGACAATGTTTTGGCACCGGAAAAGCCCCAAAAGAAAAAGCTCTTCAGCTTCTAAGGAAAGACAGATGATCGGGGAAGAAAACAGGGGGGAGAACAATGGGACTTTTAGAAAGACTGGCTCTGGATAAGGAAGAAGAGGTCAAAAAGGGTAAAACACAGTCTGGCAGTATGGGTCAGAAGGAAGAACCCAAGGTGGACCCGTACAAGGATATCAAGAAAAAAATCTTCGATCGTGTGGTGGAGGAAGTTAAAATCACCAACGAAGGTGAAGATAACGATATGCAGAAAATCGAGGAGGATATCCGAAGCATCGTCAACGAGGTCATTGAAAGCGATGCGCAATATCTGACCCGTAATGAAAGAACCATTATTGCAAGGGACATAATTAACGAAACCATAGGCTTTGGGCCTATAACGCCTTTATTGCAAGACCCGCAGGTCAGTGAGGTGATGGTTAATGCCAAGGATCAGGTCTATGTGGAACGTCGTGGCAAGCTGGAGCTCAGCAATATTTGTTTTCAGGATAACAACCATATCATGCATATCATTGAGCGTATTGTTGCCCCGCTCGGGCGGCGTATAGATGAAAGCTCACCCATGGTGGACGCAAGACTTCCCAATGGCTCGCGTGTAAATATCATCATACCGCCATTAGCGTTGAATGGTCCTACCATTACCATTCGAAAATTCTCAGAGAAGCCCTTTACAGTCAACGACCTTATACGCTTCGGAACATTAACGCCCGAGGTGGCACAATTCCTGAAAGCCTGTGTTGAGGCCAGGCTCAACATCGTTGTATCGGGAGGTACCGGCAGTGGTAAAACCACCATGCTCAATGTTATATCGTCCTTTATCCCGTCGGATGAACGTATTGTTACCATTGAGGACGCTGCGGAGCTTCAAATGAGCCAGGACCACGTGGTCAGGCTTGAAACCCGTCCTCCCAACGTGGAAGGAAAGGGTGCCATTACCATTCGTGATCTCGTACGTAACTCCCTTCGTATGCGCCCCGACAGAATTGTCGTCGGTGAGGTTCGTTCGGGAGAAGCGCTCGATATGCTTCAGGCCATGAATACCGGTCACGACGGATCACTCACCACAGGTCATGCCAACTCACCCCGCGATATGCTTTCCCGTTTGGAAACCATGGTGCTGATG
>JAOABT010000328.1 GCA_026418215.1 Clostridia bacterium
TCCTGAATGAGGTGACGGGCAGCGCCTAAATAGAACATGGCGCCTTCCATGTCGCCTCTTAAGTATTTTTTCAAAGCCTGCTTATAATAGCCCTTGCTTTCAAGCATGGCATTGCTGTTACCAAAAAGACCTCTGCTCGTATTGGGATTGAAGAAGTGATTACTGCTTTTTAAATCCTGGTCAGCCCAGACTGCACCTGCGTTCAGATCATTGATATAGGATGAAATGAGCTTATAAGCCTCTATATGACCATCATTCTTCAAAATGACGACAGCCTGATTATTGATAAAGAGATGCACCAGGCATTCTGTCTTCATGATTCTCTTTTTCACGGGGTTGACAGCTCTTTTAAGGTTCCTGAACACAAATCGGTAGGATTTTTCAATTGTATTCATACATCCCATCCTAAAACAAAGTTGACTAACAATAGTTTCTCCGTCTTAAAATCGTTTATTGATGGGAATAAAAGACTCAGTTTTTGAAAGAGCAAAATGTATTACAAAAAATAGGGAAGAGGTAATTGATCGCCGAGGCCTTCAGAATGAGGACTTTATTTATTGGGCAAATTAATCGAGATATTATTATAAAAGGAGGTGGTGCTATGACAACAAGTAATAGAAAACCCAATAGATTGTCGTTTGAGAAGTCTCCCTATCTTTTACAGCATGCATATAATCCGGTTGATTGGTTTCCATGGGGGCCTGTCGCATTCGAAAAGGCACGGGTAGAAGACAAACCTGTGTTTCTTTCTATTGGGTATAGCTAACTTTGCTGTCTATGACGTACTTGTCATTGGTGTCATGTCATGGAGCGTGAAAGCTTCGAGGATACCACTGTTGCAAACCTTTTGAATGAGTCCTTTATCGCCATAAAGGTAGACCGGGAGGAACGCCCCGACATTGATCATATTTATATGGAAGTGTGCCAGGCCTTGACGGGTCATGGCGGCTGGCCTCTGACGATTGTGATGACTCCGGACCAAAAGCCTTTCTTTGCAGGCACCTATTTCCCAAAGAATGATCGTATGGGTATGCAGGGCATTATCAGCATTCTGGAACGCATCCGGGAGGCTTGGCAGACAAAACGTGATGCCCTTCTTAGCTCAAGCCAGATTATCATGGATCACATTACAAGAGAAAAGGAGCCAAGCCGAAGGGAAATCGGTGAAGATACACTTAGCATCGCCTTTACGTATTATAAACAGCATTTTGATCCCTTTTACGGCGGCTTCGGGACGGCACCCAAATTTCCGACTCCCCACAACCTGATGTTCCTCTTGCGATACTGGAAGAAAACCCAAGAGCCTTTATGTTTGAGCATTGTTGAAAAAACGTTGGATTCCATGTACCGTGGCGGTATTTATGATCACATCGGCTTTGGCTTCTGCCGATATTCAACCGATAAAAAATGGCTTGTTCCGCACTTTGAAAAAATGCTCTATGACAACGCTCTGCTGGCCATAACGTATCTTGAGGCTTATCAGACGACTAAAAAAGAGCAGTATGGGCTTATTGCCAGGGATATTCTGACCTATGTTCTACGTGACATGACCTCAAAGGAGGGCGGGTTCTATTCGGCTGAAGATGCGGATTCCGAGGGAATTGAAGGCAAGTTCTACCTTTGGAGCCTTGACGAAATCAAAGAGGTTCTGGACGGGGAAGAGGCGAGAGGCCTTTCTCTATACTACGATATCACGAGTAAAGGTAATTTTGAGGGAAAGAATATCCCAAATCTGATTAATAATAAGCTGCCCTATGAAAGCATCAGCACGGTTAAGGCCTCGCGAGACAAGCTGTTCGATTATCGTGAAGGCCGGGTGCATCCTTATAAGGATGATAAAATCCTGACCTCATGGAACGGTCTCATGATCGCCGCTATGTCGATTGCCGGCAGAGTGCTTCAAGACGACTGTTTTACAGAAGCAGCCAAAAAAGCCTCTGATTTCATTTTTAAATACCTCAGAAAGGAGAACGGAAGGCTCCTCGCCAGGTATCGTGACGGCGAGGCAAGTATTTTAGGATATGTTGATGACTATGCCTTCCTCACTTGGGGCCTCATAGAGCTGTATGAAACCTCCTATGAATCCTATTATCTGAAACAAGCGCTAGAACTAAGTGATCAACTGCTTGAGCTCTTCTGGGATGATAAGAACGGTGGTTTCTTTGTTTACGGAAAGGACAGCGAGTCACTCATTACACGACCCAAGGATGTCTATGATGGCGCCACGCCTTCCGGCAACTCAGTAGCCCTATTGAACTTTTTACGACTGAGCCGCCTAACCGGAAGGGTTGAATTTGAGGAACGTGCCCACCAAATGTTTTTGGCCTTTTCCGACGAGATCAGGAGCTATCCCATTGGTCATGCCTTTTCACTCATTGCGCTGCTCTTTGCACATTCAAAAACACAAGAGGTTGTCATCGTTTCAGATGACAGGAATGTCGCAAAGCCCTTGATTGATACACTTCATGAGGGGTTCAGGCCATTTACCGTATCCTTGCTTTATGAGCCTGGTGACATTGTTTTAAAGGATATTGTACCCTTT
>JAOABT010000334.1 GCA_026418215.1 Clostridia bacterium
CACCCATGCAGTGGAACAGCGCTCCCAATGCAGGCTTTACCACAGGAACGCCGTGGATTGCCGTCAATCCTAACTATACAGCCATTAATGTTGCCGAGGCACAAAAGGACCCGGACTCCGTCCTCAATTACTACAAGAAGCTTTTGAAGCTTAGAAAGCAATACGATATTATCGTTTACGGCGATTATAAGCTGATCCTTGAGGATCATGAAGAAATCTATGCCTATACCAGAACCCTCGGAGAGGAAGTCCTGCTTGTTGTACTGAATTTCTTCGGTAAGACGCCTGTGTTCGAGCTCCCGATAGAGATGCAGTATAGTAAAAAGGAATTACTCATCGCAAATTATGACGTCAATTCGGAAGAAGACATGGATGTCATTAAGCTGAGACCCTACGAAGCAAGAGTCTACAAGCTGGCAAAATAACCTTGCACGCCATCACCGGAAGCTGTGGGGTTGGCCATAGAACAGGCTTGCTCATAGGCGGGGCAAGCCGTCCAGAGAATGCGCAAGCTTGTTCACTGTCAAAGCCGTCAAAACAAGGCAAGCATGTCACGATACCGGATTTGCGAAGACCCTAAGGATGAACCTTAGGGTCTTTGCTATGCTCACTTATTACTTAGTCTGAATGGAAGAGGGTGTTGTGGATGAATTTGGAGGTCGGTCGCTTCCGGCTGATGTGGAGGCGGCTTCGCTGTCGGGAAGCCCCACATACTTGGTATGAATACCTGTGAGGTGCTCAATGCTGCTCTTCAAGGCGCTGCCGGATTCTCTTCCGTCCACCCGGAGCCTGGGAAGCAGGTAAGGATTGAGCTTTTTGCTGGCGCAACCGTATTTTGTGGTCACGGAAATAACATAGCCCTGGTTGAAAAGCTCGTTAACCAATGCCTCCGAATGCTTGCCATAGGGGTAGCAGAAGATCCGGACAGGCTTTTTGGTTATGCCTTCCAGGGTCTTTTTACACTCCGAAAGCTCGTTGACAAGACGGGACTTTTTCATCTTGGACAAATAGTAATCATGGGTCACGCTGTGGGCCTGGATATCGATGATGCCTGAGTCCGAAACCTCCTTGATTTCAGCTGCGCTCATGTAGTTGTTGTTTCCGATGGCCTTGCTTATGACAAACACGCATGCCTTGAAACCATATTTTTTCAGTATGGGATAGGCCATGGTGTAATTAGACTTATAGCCGTCATCAAAGGTAATGATGACGGGGTTTGGCGGCAAGGAAGCCCCATCCATATAATGTGCATACAGCTCCTCGAAGGTAATGGCATTGTAGCCGTAAGCCTTCAAGATTTGCATATGATTAGCAAAGACCTTCCCGGTGACATTAAGCCCATCACCTTCACCTGCTTTGATGAGGTTGTGGTACATGAGGATCGGCACCTTGCTGCCGACAGCCGTGCTTTTGTACCATCCTGTTTTGGCCCTGATGTCCGGCGAGAGCGGTGTGGATAAAGGAGGTGCGGGAGTTGCGCTCGGGGCAGGAGAGCCTAAAGATGGAGACGACGTGGGGGACGCCGGCAGTGGCGCTGCCGTGGGAGCAAGTGATGGCCCTTGTGAGGGCAGCGGCAAAGCTGTGCCAGACGGCGAAGGCTCAGATGGGACTGAGGGGTCAGGCGCTGCCACAGCTCCGGGAGTGGATATGGCAGAAGACGTCGACGAGGGGCCTTCAGGGAGCTCTCCGAGACCCTGTACTCCAGTGCCAGGGTCACCACCCGGTAAGGCAGCAG
>JAOABT010000345.1 GCA_026418215.1 Clostridia bacterium
CTATAGCTTGGTTTCAGGTCAGCAAAATACTGAATTTACAACCTTTGCGGCAGGCGCCGTCCTGATTGTTATTCCTATTACCTTCCTATATCTCTATCTTCAAAAATATATTGTCGAAGGCCTATCCGCAGGAAGTAGCAAGATATAGCGTCTTGTTAATATCGGCCAAGACAAAGATAAACAGACGTATGGTATCCTTTTTCATATAAGAGCTAAGAGCCTTCATATAGATGTATCTCTTGAACTGAACTCCTAAAACAACCAGGGGCTGTCTCGAATCGGTGTGAAATCCGAGTTGAGACAGCCCTTGGTTTTTGGCTACCTTGGCATTTATGAAGACGGAAAATAGTCATGAAATAGACAAGCAGGGCATATATATTTCTTTAAATCTTTATGTTGAGGAGGAACCCCATGAAAAGAAGTTTAGCTTTCATACTGATTGTTGCCATGCTGGCGGTTCTTACATTATCGCAGACATGGGCCCAGACACCGGTTGCTCAAACTGGTGCAGCAAGGCTTACAATGCCCGATTATCAAAAGGTGGATTCAGAACTTTCCAAGGAGCTCCGTGCCAGCAATAAGTCTATTAAGGGAAAAAATCTCAAGCTGAGTGGCAAAGCCTATATAAAGCCTTCTGAGGGTCAAGCCCTGGAGCCTCTGGATGTCAGAACAGACTCGGCAAGGGGAATTGCCATCCTCATCGATTTCCCCCTCGGTACAGATGGTAAAAGTGCTGTTCCGGGTGTAAACTACGCTCCCGTTCCGTCAGCAAAATTCAACGATCTGCTCAATGGCTCAAGCTATAATCCTTATGATATCGAACCCTTTAAGTGGCTTGCCCAGTATAATGGTGTCAATGCTCCCACAGACAGGACCTTGAGAAATTACTACAATGAGGTAAGCTATGGTCAGTACCGCATTCAGGTGGATGTGGCAGGCTGGTACACGCTGCCAAAGCCTTACAGCTATTATTTAGGACAGGACCAGGGCTATTATAATGAAAACGGGGATGCACACATTGCGGAGCTTGTATGGGATGCTATTCAGGCAGCTGATAAGGATGTGGACTTCTCGAAGTATGCTGTTGACGGTGTTGTCCCCAATATTTTCATCATACACAGAGGAACAGGCGCCGAGTATAACATGGATCCCAGTATTATCTGGTCCCATAAATGGGATATCGTAAGCGCCACCTATTACGGCTATTTATACAGGACCGGAGAGGAGCTTTCGGACGAAGCGCTCGAGGCCCAGTATCAAACACAAAAGGTGGACGGCGTTTATGTTAACACCTACAACATCGTTCCTGAGGTGGGCCAGGACATCACGGGGTACCTAAAATACGTGTATCCTGATCTTTTCGGGCCTGATTACAAAGGAAGGGCACCGTCTCCCGCCTATGTAGGGGTTTATGCCCACGAGTTCGGTCACATTCTGGGGCTTCCCGACCAATACGACTATGGTTATGAATCCGAGGGCACCGGTGTGTTTACTCTTATGGCCAGCGGTTCCTATGGACGAAATATCAATAACAGGTGGTATTCAGGCAATACACCCGTTAATTTGAACGCTTGGGATAAGACCTACCTAGGTTTTGTAAAGCCTGCGGTCATCACCAAAACGCAGTCTGTCACGCTGAGACCGGCCAATGAGTCCCAGGATATCTATAAAATTGTTGTGCCCGGTTCGATGGGCCGCGAATACTTCCTTTTGGAGAACAGGCAGCAAAGGGGCTATGATGTGGGATTGTCGTATAACATAGACGGTACGGCTCTTCACGGCCTTGTCGTCTACCATATTGTGGACGACATGATCCAAAAGTCATTCCATCGCCCCAATGAAGCCGAGAACTGGGACAGCAACCATCTGGGGCTTGCTCAACAGGGTTTGTCTCAATACGGTCAGAGCCATTATGGCTTTAGTGTTATTCAAGCAGACGGCTTGTACAATTTGGAGCATGGCATTAATGATGGGGATGCCGGTGATGTCTTCCCTGGTAAATTCGGCATCACCAGCTTAAGTGCCAAAGGCAGCAGCGGCGCCAACACAACCTCGGTTTTCAAATGGGATAACAAGAGCACCGAAACCGGCATCAGCCTCCAAAATATTGTGGAAAGCCCTGACGGAACCGTTTCTCTCAAGGTCGTGCTGAAGTAAAAAAATCTTTGTAGAAGAAGGTTATCCCAAAACAAATAGGAACTGACCCCAATAGCTATTTAATTGATAAAATGGCTAAACAAATGGGGGGAACGTTCAGAAATGGGATAGCCTTTTTCATTTCTAAGTCATGTGGATCAGTTTGGATTATCTACCGGAGAAATCGTGCATCTTATTAACATAGATGGAAAAGCGGGCAATTGCTACTATTCGAGACAAGACAAGGGTGTTAGGTTTTTTTATTTAAATAACAGGGTTAGTGCCATGTACCTCATGTGTAAGGATATAAGCATTTATTCCAAGTCTTTTAAATCAGTATTTCAGTCATTAGATACGCTAAACAAATGGCTTTAAGAGTAATCTGTTTATTTTGTTCTATCTGTATTGCCGGGGCAGCCAAATCGCTAAGACGTGGACATAAGAACTTGACTGCCGTTTGCGAAATATTCTCTTTCATGTTACAATGGAAGTAATATTTTACCAGTTTTTTTAATCTTGGTTAACTCTACCTTAACGATGGGGAATGAAAGGGGTCAGCTCATGAAAAAAGGCAGATTGTTGGCAACCCTCCTGGCTGTGATGCTTGTAACGGCTATGCTTGCAGGTTGCGTATCCATTAACATGAAGGTCAACAGCAACGGTTCCTGTGATGTCACTTATGTGATTGATACCTCTCAGCTCAATGGTATGATGAACAAGAGCGATATTGAAAAACAAGCCAAGGATTCGATCGACAAGATGAACGAATCGGCAGGGAAGAAGATTGCCAAGCTTAAGAGCATCAAAGAGGACAAGAAAAAGCAAACCATCACGGCCATTATTAGTGTGAGCGATATCAACAAAATGGGCAGTGGTACCTATTTTGGTACGGTCAAGAATTACAAAAAGAAATTTGGCGGAACAGGCCTTGATAATCTCATGGACCGAAAGGGTAAGGAAGTTAATGAGAAAAAAGTTTCAGATAACCTCGACGTGGTTTATCTGCCTATGTCCGGCTCCGAAGACTACGGGCTTGTTGAAATAACCGTGGTTGTACCCGGCGATATTCAATATGTCAGTGATGGTGCAGAAATCAAGAAGGGTAATGCTGTGCTGTTCACAAGCGAAACACCGCTTGTTGTCTTTAAGAAAGGCGGAGGCATTCCATGGCTTCTGATCCTTGCATTAGTCCTCATTGTTTACCTTGTTCTGAGACGTAAGAAGCCTGCGACGACTGATAGCATCATTACGACACCCATTATGCCCCAAGCTCCTATTGCGACACAAGTCCCTGTACCAGCAGTACCCCAGGAGAAGCTGGAGCAACCAGAACATGAGCCGCTTCCCGCCGAAGAAATTAAGGCCATCGAAGGGGAAAACCATAATGATGAGGGGCCACAGGTTTAACTCCATGAAACGCTAAATAATGTCCGTGATAATGAGCAGCTTGCAGGGATTGATCCTTGCAAGCTGTTCTTTATTATCATGGGGTTATCAAATTTTTATTAGGTACAATAAGTTGATTCAACTTGTTTATCCTGAGCAAGAGTTAAACATACGGCGAGAGAGTGAGCTTTTAGTATAAAACATGTCACATATTGCATGATCCAAAGTTCAGAGGCTAAAAGGTTCATTCTAAATGTGGGGGAACAATTCAAACGTAAGTAAGCACTTCATCCCCTTATCCGTTTAAACCGCTTGCCGGTATAAAACCATTTTCATGAGATCGTTCTTGAAGCCGGCTTCTTTTAGCGCCTCTTCAAGAAGCTGCTTCTGCTCGGGGGCTTCGGGCCAGTTCTTAACCTGGATTTTCTTTTTGTCAGGCCAGATGCGCTTGGCCATAAAGGCTTGCTGAAAAGCCTTGAGGCCCTTTACAAGCTGCTCCTGGCTTGCAGTAAAGGAAATCTTGTCACCAAAACGTTCAAGTATCACAATAGGCTTTCCTTCATCTAAAATCATAGCTGTACCGGGTATGTTGGAAAAGGACAATAGCTCGTCACTGCGAGAAACAACCTTTCCGTAGACCTGGGCAGGATCGCATGCGTTAAGGATTTGAGGCTCTCCTTGAGAGGAAAGCTTGGCGTAAGCTTCAGGCAGCATGAATTGAATACCCGATATGCCTTTGATAAAGTAGCCGCGCAGCAACATACCGGCGTACTCCCTGACCTTGAGGGCTTCATAG
>JAOABT010000591.1 GCA_026418215.1 Clostridia bacterium
TGATTCCAACATAGCCGAAGTCAACGCCGCAAAAGCAGATACGCCCGGCTTTGACATCCGGGAGGTTACCAAGAAGCTGCATGACAACGGCATCATGGTCATCGCCAGAATGGTCACCTTCAAGGATTCCACCATGACCAAATACAGCCCTGAGCTGGCTATCAAAACCGAGACCGGGGACGTGTTCAAGCAGAAGGATTCCGGTGGCTACTCCATGTGGCTGGATGCCTCCAACCCCAAAGCATGGGAATACATTGCGAGTGTTGCGAAAGAAGCAGTACAGTTCGGCTTTGACGAAATACAATTTGACTATATCCGATTCCCTGAAACCACTCTTTATAAGTATCAGATTAATCTTCAGTCAGGCGAGGAGCGTCACAACGCCATAGAGGGCTTCATCAGATATGTCAGAAATGCGCTGCCACCTGACACGATTCTGTCTGCCGATATCTTCGGCATGCCGCTCATTGCCTCCAAGGATTACGGTCAAATCGGACAGACCCTTGAGACCATCGGCATGAGTCTGGATTCAGTCAATCCCATGATCTATCCCTCGCATTTTGCCAATAACGCGCAAAAGGGTGCCATGAGCAACAAGGTCGGCCAGACCATCAACGGCATTAATTTTACGCATCCCGATTTGAAACCCTATGAGGTTGTCTACAATACCCTCCTGGTAGGAAAAAACCGGATTGATAAGAAGGAAGGCTATAACCTCAATATGAGACCCTATATACAAGGCTTTACGGCTTCCTATCTCCCCAGCGGTTACTGGATGAAATATGGCGTTGATCAGTACCGCGCCCAAATCAAGGCGGTCTATGACGCGGGCTATAAGGAATGGATTTTCTGGAATTCACCCAACGACTATGTAGAGGCTGCTTTCCTGCCTGAATAATAAGGATTTGAAAGTCAAGAGGCATTCCTGGTCTTGTAGACCGGGAATGCCTCATATATAATGTTGGGGAAAACATTCATCTACGGCGTATGCTCAAGCATGCGTCAAACCATGGAGGGAACGTAAGAGCATGAATCTTTTGCAAGCCATTATTCTAGGAATTGTCCAGGGGCTGACCGAGTTTTTACCCATATCCAGCTCGGGCCATCTGGTTATTTTTCAAAAGCTCTTGAATGTGAACGACGCTGCCGTGTTAACCTTTGATGTAGCCGTCCATTTTGCCACACTTATTGCGGTCGTTATTTTCTACTGGAAAAAGGTCCTGGAGATGATCAAAAGGCCTTTTGCCAAGCTTCCCATGCAAATCGTAGCGGCTACCATCCCGGCCATCGTCCTCATGGTCCTCTACGGTAAGTTTATTGAAAGCTCCTATATCAACACCGTGCTCCTCGGCCCCGGCTTTATCTTAACAGGTCTTGCTGTTGTTCTTGCAGAAAAGGTAGCCAATGGCCGAAAGGGTCTAAAAGAGCTCAAAACAACCGATTCTCTATTGATCGGTGCGGCGCAGGGAATTGCACTTCTGCCTTCGGTTTCGCGCTCGGGTATGACCATTTCGACTGCGCTGGCCCTCGGTATTGAAAAGGAATTTGCGGCTGACTTCTCATTCCTGCTTTCTATCCCGCCCATCCTTGGCGGAGCGCTTCTGGACGGTCTCGACATGGTCAAGGGCGATACGGCACCGCTACAGGCCATCGGCGGACTGAATCTCATCATAGGCATGATCGCTGCCGGAATTACAGGCTTCTTAGCCATCAAGCTGATGCTCAGCGCCGTGAAGAAAATGAAGCTGAAGTATTTTGCTTATTATGTCTTTGCACTGGGCATATTTATCATCATCGGCCAGGTATTCTTTAAGAATAGCATCGGCAAGCTTTTTTAACAGGTGAAATCAATGAAGGATACCCTCGTTTTAGGTATAGAATCCAGCTGTGACGAAACCTCGGCAGCAGTTGTCGCAAATGGACGGAAGGTTTTGTCCAATGTAATCGCCTCTCAAATAGATCTGCATGCCGAGTACGGGGGAGTAGTTCCCGAGATTGCCTCGCGCAAGCATGTGGAGCTTATTCTCCCTGTTATTGATTCCGCGCTCAAGGAAGCTTCGGTCAGCCTTGCAGATATCGACGCCATTGCCGTCACCTACGGCCCGGGTCTTGTCGGCGCGCTATTGGTGGGTGTTACTGCTGTCTCTTATACACATCTC
>JAOABT010000640.1 GCA_026418215.1 Clostridia bacterium
AAGAGACAGAGTCAACACAATTGCGGTCGGCGAGAAAACCGTGGGTTACAACACCGATTACCATGGCTTTGGACTCACACTTGAGTTTGAAGGCTTTAATCCTTCAGACAAGACCTGTGCTGTGCTTGGCAGCGGCGGTTCCTCACGTGCAGTTGTTTCCTACCTGGAGGACAAAGGCGCGAAGTCTATTTCCATAGTCTCTCGCGACCCAGACAGCGCAGCCATGAAATACCCGGGGCTTTTATGCGTATCCATAGATCGTTTTGAAGCAAAGGACTTCGATCTGGTCGTCAACACAACGCCCGTCGGAATGTCGCCTAAAGCCGGGTTTTCACCCATCACCAAAAGCCAGCTTAACGGAGCAGGCTTTGTGATGGACCTCATTTACAACCCTTCGGAAACACTTCTCCTAAAATATGCCAGAGAGCTTGACATACCTTGCCTCAACGGGCTTTATATGCTTGTGGCCCAGGCTGTCATGGCCGAGCAAATCTGGAACCAGAAACAGTACGATAGGCAGCTCATTCATGAAATATTTGAGGAATTACAAGAACTATGAAAACGAATCTTGTTCTCATCGGCCTTATGGGCTGCGGAAAGACAACGATAGGGAAGCGGCTTGCTGCTGAGCTCCTCATGCCTTTTATCGATATGGATGAAGTGATCGAACAGCGCTATGGCTCCATCAAAAGCCTGTTTGCTCAAGGCGAAGAGCATTTCAGAGCCATTGAGACAAAAATTGCCTATGAGCTGTCTGCAAAAGACGGTATCATTATTTCAACCGGCGGCGGTGTCGTTCTAAGAGAAGAAAACATGGTGGCGCTAAAGCAAAAGGGTCTTGTTTTTTATCTGAACCGCCCTGTTGAGGACATTATCCGTACGGTTGATCCCTCCAACCGACCTCTACTTCAAGGCGGCAATGAGGTTCTTTACAAGCTTGAGGCTGAGCGCAGGCCGCTTTATGGGAGGTACTGCGATCACGTCATAGATTCATCCGATCTAGAGCATGCCATCCAGGCTATTATGGGGCAATGGCGCAATAAGGGGTTATAGTCCGCCGATACAGACATATATTTGACACAGGGTATAAATGTTTCGGGGACAAGACTTTGAAGAAGACCGATATTCTGTACCTTCTCGCGATTATGCTTCTTATATACTGCTTTTCCGGTACGTTGTTCCAGCCTGCCAGCCCGGTTCTTGATATGGAGCCGCTTGAAAACCCGGCCAATCAGGGAGAAAACGTTACCCAGGCTGTTGCTGAGCCTAATATCAACGCTCGGGCTGCCGTGGTTATGGATTTTGAAACCGGTACCGTTCTCTATGAAAAGAACCCTTATACCAAGCGTCCCATGGCCAGCACCACAAAAATTATGACGGCCATCATTGCCCTTGAGCATGCCAGCCTGGAGGAAAATGTTGTCATCAGCAAGCAGGCTGCCTATATGGGAGGCTCTACCATGGGCCTTAAGGAAGGCAGCACCGTAAAAATGAAGGAGCTTCTCTACGGC
>JAOABT010000024.1 GCA_026418215.1 Clostridia bacterium
CCTTTACGGCGCGAGCTCTTTCGGAATACTCCGCTGTAACCATGTCTGTCAGTTTTTCAACTGCCGTATTGAGAAGCTCACAGATAAAAACGAGGCCCATCGCACCAAATACGGCTAGCCAGCGCAAGGCATCTATTTGAAGCACCAGCCCGATTAGAACCACAAGTACCGCTACAGCGATATGAACCTTCAAATTCCGTTCTGACCTGAAAGCGTCATAAAATCCGTGAAAGGCTGTTTTAAAGCTTTGGGCCAGGGTTCGGTTCTTCAAAAAAGTCACTTCCATCCACGTTTTGGATTATTCCCGTGTCAGACCCAGCGATTGAAGCACGGCCTCCTGCTTTTGGAACATCACGCGCTCGTCTTCCTTGGTCTCATGGTCGTAGCCCAACAGGTGGAGCATGCCGTGAACAGCAAGAAAAGCGAATTCCCGGTCGAGGGAATGCCCGTAGCTTTGGGCCTGCTCCGAGGCTTTTTCAACCGAGATGATGATATCACCTAAGGAAACGCAGTTTGTCTCAGGATCGATATCGCCGGGTGTAATTTGGGGCTTGAGCTCATTATATTCAACCAGAGGGAAAGACAGCACATCGGTTGGCCTGTCTATGCCGCGGTGCTCACAATTAAGCTCGTGAATTACCGCATTGTCAACCAGCGTAATGGACGCCTCACAGGGATAAGGAAAGCCCTCTGTTTTCTGGCAGAGCTTTGCCGCCTTCTCAATGAGCTTAAGCGTTTCCTTGGATATCTTTTGAACCTTCTGTCGATTGTATACCGTCAGCTTCATCGGGCTTTTTCCTTCCTTCGCGCTTGGCATCCTTGCCTGTATTGTTGTAAATGCTGTTATCCAGCTCCATCAGCGTGTTTTTCTTTTCAAGATCGGGGTATTCGGGGCGTTCATGGAAGATACCGCTCAATACCTGAAGGAAACTGTCGGCGATAGTGCTCAAATCCTTCAGGGTCAGGTCGCAGCGGTCGAGCTGACCGTCATCGAGCTTATCCTTGATGATCTTTCTGACCAGTCCCTCGACCTTGCCCTTGGTGCGCTCTGGCATGGCACGGACAGCTGCTTCAACAGAGTCGGCCAGCATCACCACGGCAGCCTCACGGGTATCGGGCAGAGGTCCCTCGTAGCGGAAGTTTTCTTCCTTCAGCTCCTCGTTGCGCTCTGTTTGTGAGGCTTTATGGTAAAAGTACGCCACCAGCGTGTTCCCGTGATGCCGCACAATGATATCGCGGATCATCTTGGGCAGACGATATTTAAGGGCAAGCTCCTCGCCGTCCTTGGTATGCGAGGTAATGACCAGCGTACTTAGATTCGGCGTCAGCTTGTCATGGGGATTCTCGGCCATTTGATTTTCTTTGAAGAAGTTTGGGCGCTTAAGCTTACCGATATCGTGGAAGTAAGCGCCGACGCGGGCTAAAAGGGCATTCCCGCCTATTTCACGCGTGGCCACCTCGGCGAGATTCCCTACCATCAGGCTGTGGTGATAGGTGCCGGGAGCCTCCATGAGAAGACGCTTCAAAAGCGGATGGTTGGGGTCGGCCAGCTCCAGCAGCTTCAAGGGCGTGACCACGTTAAAGGTGCTTTCAAGGAACGGAAGCAAGCCTATGGCCAGAATGATGGAGAAAAGGCCGTTCAGAAAAGCCAGTCCGCCATCGTTCAGAAGGCTTTCAGGACTTTTTTTGTACAGGATACCCGTCAGCACAATGACCAGGGCGTTCATGCAGCCCAGGATGACCCCCGACAGTGATATCTTCCTTCTTTGAGTGGCATTGACCGTCAGGTAGGCTGCAAAAGAGCCTCCAATGACGGACATAAGAATAAACTGGAGATTGCCTCCCACCATCAGGGAATAGCTGATGGAAAGCAGCAGGTTGATGGTAATGGCCCTGTCTCTTATACACATCT
>JAOABT010000040.1 GCA_026418215.1 Clostridia bacterium
ACCGTAGACCACATCCAGCGTGACCGGTCCCTCCTTCGATAGCTTATCGGTGAGAACTGTGGGGAAACCAACACTTTGCTTTAAGGCCTCAAAAGCCTGGCCTGAGTTATAGGAAATGGAAAGACAATCCAGAATGATTTCTGATGCGCTCTCCCCGGTCAACAGTTCGTTAACCTCGTGTCGGCTCAGCTTCCCATCAAGGGCAAGGGTAAAGGATTCCGGTGAAAGCTTGATAATGACATTTTGAAGCAGCACGCTTAAAACATCCTCACTGGACTTGTAGTCCAACTTGAAGTCATTCTTTTCTCCACCGCAAATGAGTCCGTATTCAGCCAATTCCTTAACATAAGGGTAGGCCCAGTAATCCGAAAGCCTTTTATCGGTCTTGGGAACAAGAATATGCTCGTTAAAATCAGGAAGGTTGATGCCCCCGCGTGCCAGATAGCCATCGAGAATCCGGAGCTCTTTGTCTGGAAGCTTCAAAAGGTCAGCCGGGTTCATATTGTTGACGGTACAATATGCAGAAACAAGTCCCGCCGCCTCTCCTACTGTTATGCGTGTTGGAAGGCTGCCGGCGCTGGTAGCTGCAAGCGACGAAAAAGAGGCCTTCGAACCGGTCATCAACACGTTGTCAAGATTTGAGGGCACGAGGCACCCAAGAGGAATGGAATAAGCATTAGGCTTTGCTACAATATAGTCGACGCTTTGATTTACGAATTTTCCTGCATCAACGGGGGCCGACGCCAAGGCGATCTTATCCTTAAAGTTCCGATTTTCTAGGATGTCAGCCACGGTTAAGGTGTACCGTCCTTGATAATGAAGGTGCTCAGGGACAAAGAAAGCTTCCGGTCCACTCTCAAATTTGCAGTCCTTAAAGGGCGTCAGGGTTGTCTTTAAAAAGCCCGTCAGCATGCGGGCCTCATCCTCCGCTGCTTCATAAGCCTCTTGGACAGCCTGATCGTCTTGAACGTCAACACCAAAAACCTTTAAACCGGTGATGACCAGCTCGTGATCATTGAGTCCGATAAAGGAGGGTGACTGGATTTTAACGGCTGCGTTAGATTTCTGATAGGCCATGAGGGTGTTTTCAAAGCTATCCTTGAAATCTGAAGCCTTCTGGCTCTTCTTAAGAGCCTCAACATCGACACCCGAAACACGAAAATTGAATTCCAGCGGCATATAGAAATCGGGAACGCCAATATCCTCGGAGCCCGTAAAGTAGGGCGTCTGGCACTTTGACAAAAGGCTCCCGTCCTGTGTGGCATCTATGTAACTTCGGGCCGTGTAAGTGTGCTGACCGTCGGGCTGCCGGACTAAAATCCCCTTAACAGCACCTTTTTCTACCTCGGCCTGAAGAATGTAGCTGTCCGTTATAACCTTAAGGCTTTTCTCCTTACTGATGAGCTTTTTCACTGTGTTAATGTAGTCCTGACTTTTAAAGCCCACATCGAACTTGCCAAAAATCTCGGAATAGATGCCTTGGTTGAGAGGAACCTGCTTTTTAGCAATAAGGCCTTCCTGAGGGTCCATTGCGGAGATCATGCTGCGTGTCATGTAACTTCCCAAATCACTATCCGAGGTTATAAGGAGGGTTTTAAGCCCGGTTCTCGAGCACGCCAGCGCAGAGGCAATCCCCTCGGGCTCAGAGCCTATGACAATGGTTGCGTATTCATTTTCTGCGAAGTTGAAATCTCCCTCGCGGATTCTGGCGTAATCCTTAAGAGAATTTCCCAGAATAAGCGGCTTGATGCCGAACCAAAGGGCTATAAACAATAAAGCCCCCACAATGGCCGTTTTAATCGTTCGCTCGTTTTTCATATGACCCCTTCTCGCACGTATCATCATATTTATCGTAATAATTGAGGCAAATAAAAAGACAAAAGCTCCGGCTTCTTTCGAAACCGGAGCTCAATTTGGCATATTTGCTTAATTAATTAACGCTGTAGGGACCACGAACCAGAACATAGCCGTCTGCTTTTATCAGTAAGCCTCTGCCGTCTGATTCAGAGGAAATGACCAAATGGTTGAGCGCTACGAAAGCACCGTTTGCAAGCTCTGCTGCCCCTGTCACATCGACAAGAGACCCTTTGGAGCCCTTGATAGCCGTTGCCTTGCCGCTTCTCAACACAGCCTCCGAGCCGCTGGAAACGAGAAGCTTCTGCCCAGCCTTGACCTGAACGGTCACAAACCCTTTTTCTAAGGCGTCAACACGGGCCTTCAGCGTTTGAATCTCTGTCATGGCATCAATGATGAACTTTGTGAGATCGCCCACATCTGTTTGAAGCTGGGTAATGGTTTGCGCATCAACTGTGCCCGAGGACGTTCCGCTGCTTCCGGCTTGTGCCTGAAGCTTTGCAATTTGCTGATCGACATAGCTTTTCGTTACCAAGGGGTCGGTATCGCTTCCGGGCTGTCCCGAACCGGCCGCTGACACGGCGATAACGGCTGCGAAAGTAAACAAAACAAATAAAACCATAGCCCATTGGCTTTTTCTTTTGAATCTCACGTGTCTTCCCCCTTAAAATGAAGGCGCCTTATAAGCTTACTGCACGTATGTAACGCTCAGACCGAAGCTTGTTTGAAGCGCATGGTCCACTCTTCTCATCAGATAGTCATCTAAATGACCTGCTTTTTCTCTGAGTCTTCTTTTATCAATGGTTCTGACCTGCTCAAGCAGAATAACCGAATTCTTGGATAGGCCGTAATTTTCACCGCAGATTTCGATATGGGTTGGGAGCCGGGCCTTGTCCAATTGAGAGGTAATCGCTGAGACGATAACCGTGGGGCTGAACTTATTGCCGATGTCGTTCTGTACGATAAGCACCGGACGGACACCGCCCTGTTCGCTGCCCACGACGGGACTTAAGTCAGCATAATAGATGTCGCCTCTTCTAACCAGCATGTTCTCACACCTTCGAAAAGTATTGACCTCCGATATGCTTGACCCCTTTTAAAACCATGCTCTTGCCTTCATTATAAGGAAGGCTTTTCTAGAGCGTCAAATTAAGATTAGGTTACGCATGCAATTTTATTGTTACACATTTCCTGAAGCCCTATACAGGCCCTGGTTGCTTTAAACAAGATAATTCAGCACATTGACAACTTCGCCGTTCTTAAAATAAACGCGTGGGATGCGCTTTCCTATGATGCTTGTGGTTTCATAGGGGATGGTTCCGATGCTTTCGGCGATTTCCTCTGCGGTGATCTCGTGATCTCCCTGACAGCCGATCAGAACGGCTTCATCACCCACCAGAACCTCTCCTTCTATGTCGGTGATGTCTACCATGCATTGGTCCATACAGATAGAGCCAATGATAGGGGCAAATTGCCCGTTGATCAGAACCCGGCTTTTTCCCGTCAGAAGCCTTGAATAGCCGTCTGCATAACCGATAGGCAGGGTGGCAATGCGGGATTTCCGCCTGGTTGTGAACCTCCTGCCATAGCTTACCGCCGTGTTTTCATCCACTGTCTTTACAAGAATGACATTGGCCTTGAGGGTCATGGCTGGTTTCAGAATAATCTTGGTTCGATCAACCTGGCGGGAAGGATAAATGCCATAAAGAATGATGCCAGGCCTCACAACCTCAAGCGCTGTTTCAGGATATTGGATGATAGCCGCACTGTTGGCCACATGCCGGATAGGAATGAGTATGCCGATCCGGTTGAGCTCGCTGATGATGCTGTTAAAAAGCTCGAGCTGGTGATGGGTATAGCTTCGGTCGGTCTCGTCGGCTGTGGCAAAATGGGTGAAAATACCTTCTATAATGATGCCGGAGAGCTTCTGAATCTCCACAACATCTTTAACGGCGGAATAACCCGGCAGAAAGCCGACCCGGGTCATGCCCGTATCAATCTTGATATGTACGCGGGCCTTTGTCCCCTGTCTCAGGGCCTCGTCAGAAAGGGCTTTTGCAAGCTCGTGGCTGTATACCGTCTGTGTGACATGATACTTAATAAGCTCGTCAACACGCGCCGGACTCGTGTAGCTTAAGACAAGGATGGGAATATCAATGCCTATTTTTCTGAGCTGAATGGCCTCGTCCAGCATGGAAACGGCCAGACGGGAGGCACCATTCTCAATCATGGTGCTGACGGTTTCCAGGACGCCGTGACCATAGGCATCGGCCTTGACCACTGCCATAATCTCGGTATGCTTTCCCACAGCCCTTTTAATTTCTCTGACATTGTGAGCAATGTTATCAAGATTGATTTCGGCCCACGCCCTGTTAAATTTATAGTTCAAGCTGTTCACCTCATCTTCATTGGTTGAGGGAGTTTTACGGTACACTCCCCTTGCAGGATACTATCTTTCAAACTATGCCCGAAGGCCGAAAGCGAAGCATCATCCGTATCAGGCGTGCTAGGCTTTATCTTATGCCCCTAAAATATGCATCAGCGCTTCGGGGATATTCGCGAGGATGTCCGAAGCCGTCAAGCTCGCCTGCCCTTTCTTCTTAGCTCCGAAATCGCCAGCCAGACCGTGGAGGTAGACTGCCGCAACAGAAGCTTCATAAGGCGTCATGCCCCTGTCTCTTAT
>JAOABT010000058.1 GCA_026418215.1 Clostridia bacterium
GTGCTGCAGCCGCTGCCGCCCCCGTTGCCTGAAAGCCTGCCCAGGCAGAAAGCGCACCCGCCCCTAAGGCTGCCGCACCTGCCGCTAAGCCTCAGGGACCTGCAGGCGGCGTAAAGATCACGGCTCCCATGCCCGGAACCATCCTTGATGTTAAGGTAAAGGCCGGTGACACCGTAAGCAAGGGAACCCTTGTAGCCATCCTCGAAGCCATGAAGATGGAAAATGAGATTCTCGCACCCCAGGACGCAACCGTTGCAACCGTCAACGTTTCAAAGGGCCAGCAGGTCAACAGCGGGGATGTTTTACTGACCTTGAATTAAGCAAAACAGGAGGGCTTTTGAGCCATGGGAGTTAGAATAACCGATACCAGCTTGAGAGACGCGCATCAGTCCCTCATTGCCACCAGAATGACCACCGAAGAGATGCTTCCCATCGTGGAGAAAATTGATCAGGTCGGCTACCACTCCATTGAATGCTGGGGCGGCGCAACCTTTGATGCCTGCGTTCGCTTTTTAAACGAGGACCCCTGGGAAAGACTCAGAAAGATCAGAGCCAAAGCGAAGAATTCCAAGCTTCAGATGCTTTTGAGAGGTCAGAACCTCCTCGGCTACAAGCATTATGCTGATGATGTGGTCGATTACTTCGTCCAGAAGGCTGTCGCAAACGGTATGGATATCATCCGTATCTTCGATGCTTTGAATGACTTAAGAAACATCGAACGTGCCATTAAGGCCTGTAAGAAGGAAGGCGGTCATGCGCAGGGCGCATTCTCCTATACCGTCAGCCCCTTCCACAGCCTTGAGCAGTTTGTCAAGGATGCCAAGACCTTTGTTGAGATGGGCGCAGATTCCATCTGCATCAAGGACATGGCAGGCCTCTTGACCCCCTACAATGCTTTTGAGCTTGTTAAGGCCCTCAAGGAAAATGTCAAGGTGCCGATCCAGCTCCACACCCACTATACCAGCGGTGTCGGCTCCATGACCTATCTCAAGGCCATTGAAGCCGGCGTAGACGTTGTAGACTGCGCTATATCTCCGATGGCACTGGGAACATCCCAGCCCCCGACGGAGCCCCTGGTTGCAACCCTTCAGGGAACCTCCTTCGATACAGGTTTGGATCTCAACCAGCTCAATGAGATTGCTGAGTACTTTAATAAGCTCCGTGACAAGTACCTTGCAAGCGGCCTTCTGAACACCAAGGTCATGAGCGTTGACGTTAACGCCCTGATCTATCAGGTTCCCGGCGGCATGCTTTCCAACTTGGTTTCACAGCTCAAGCAGGCCGGGAAGGAAGACAAGTATCTCGATGTGCTCAGGGAGGTTCCAAAAGTTCGTGAAGATTTAGGCTATCCTCCGCTCGTCACACCTACAAGCCAGATTGTCGGTACTCAGGCCGTTATGAATGTCATTGCCGGCGAACGCTATAAGATGGTTCCCAAGGAAACAAAGGGAATCGTCAAGGGCGAATACGGAAAGACGCCTGCTCCCATTTCCGATGAGATCGTTAAGATGATCATCGGCGATGAAGAGCGCATCACCTGCAGACCCGCGGATCTCATTCCCAACGAGCTTCAGAAGATTAAGGAAGAAGCAGCCCAGTACATCGAGCAGGATGAGGATATCCTTACCTACGCTATGTTCCCACAGGTCGCTGCCAAGTTCTTCGAGTTCAGAAAAGCAGAAAAATACAAGATCGACCCCGATATGGTCGACTACAATAACAGGGTTCATCCCCTGGGCTGATAGGAGCTTAGACTATCAGCAAAAGCTGTTTTTGCAACCAGTACGGCTGCGGAAATGCAGTGCCGGATTTGGACCCCATATCCTGTGGGTGCTGGCTAAACTAAGAATTGATGCTTCGAGGACGGCAAATGCCCTAAGTTAATAGGATCACAGCATGCAGGACGGGAAACCGTCTTGTTTGCTGTCAAATTCTAAAAGCTGTATGAATCGAATTTATTGATGCAAACTAAATGGAAACATGATACAATAGTCTGCAAGTCACGAAATGACTTGCAGATAAAGGTATGCAAGTTACGAAATGACTTGCAGATAAAGGTCTGCAAGTCACGAAATGACTTGCAGATAAAGGTATGCAAGTTACAAAGTAATTTTCAGATTGCAGAGTAATTTGTCAGAAAAGACCTGTAAGCCACGAAAGTGGGCTTACAAGACCTCTGGCAGTCCATTCATTGACTTCCAGAAACCCTGTTGATTAATGTTAACAAAATAACACACAAATAAAGAGAGGTATGGTTACATGGCTAAACTGTCACTGGATTACAAAAAGGCCTTGGGCTTTGTGAATGAATACGAGATTCAATATCTCGAAAACCAGATTTCGAACGCCCATCAGATGCTTCATGAAAAGACGGGCCCCGGCAACGATTTCTTAGGCTGGGTCGAGCTCCCCAATAACTATGACAAGGACGAATTCAGCCGCATCGTCAAGGCCGCGCAGAAAATCAGAGAGGATTCCGACGTTCTTATCGTAGTGGGTATCGGCGGTTCCTACCTGGGTGCAAGAGCCGCAATTGAAGCACTTTCTCACTCCTTCTACAACAATATGCCCAAGGACAAGCGCAACGGTCCAGAAATCTATTTTGCAGGCAACAACATCAGCTCAACCTATCTGGCTGACCTGCTTTCGCTTATCGAGGGCAAGGAAGTGTCCGTTAACGTTATTTCCAAGTCCGGTACCACCACCGAGCCCGCCATCGCTTTCCGCATCCTGAAGGAATACATGGAGAACAAGTATGGCAAGAAGGGCGCACAGAGCCGTATCTATGCTACAACGGACATGGCTAGAGGCGCGCTGAAGACCCTTTCCAATTCTGAAGGCTATGAAACCTTCGTGATTCCGGATGATGTCGGCGGCCGTTTCTCTGTCCTGACAGCTGTTGGCCTTCTGCCTATCGCGGTGGCCGGAATTGACATTGCCGAAATGATGAAGGGCGCTCAGGAGGCTTATGCTGACTGCAAGAAGCCCTTTGCTGAAAATGACTGCTACAAGTATGCTGCAGTAAGAAATGCTCTCTACAGAAATAATAAGAACATCGAGATTATGGTCAACTACGAACCCTCCTTGCACTTTGTCACCGAATGGTGGAAGCAGCTCTATGGCGAAAGCGAAGGCAAGGATCAAAAGGGTATCTTCCCGGCGGGTGTGGACTTCTCAACCGATCTCCACTCCATCTGGCTCTTATACACATCT
>JAOABT010000105.1 GCA_026418215.1 Clostridia bacterium
TCGTCGGCAGCGTCAGATGTGTATAAGAGACAGATCGAAGGAGGGACCGGTTACGCTGGATGTGGTCTACGGTTTGGCCTGGGAAACAGGTAAAGTTATTAAAAAATAAACTGTCTAAGACGTCTTGTCCTTTAGATGATACTCCTGCTGTAACAAGGTGATAAAATGCTGTGAATCCCCACTGTCCGGGTTATTTATCCTTTTCCCGTAACTAAAAAGAGGAACGTGTAAAGTGCCTATTTGCCCTTTTTAAATTTTGTTTTATAGGTAAGCATCATGAAACGCGGCAAATCCATCATGCGCTTATAGCGAGACGGCTGCTTAATGAGCCTGTAAAGCCATTCAAAGCCTGATTTTCTCATAAATTCCGGGGCCATGGGCGCGGTGCCTGCAAAAATGTCGATGCTTCCGCCAACACCCATAAGCACCTTACAATTCAATTCTCCGGCATGCTGATGAATCCATTTTTCCTGCTTGGGTGCGCCAAGGGCAACGAGAACGATTTCAGCCCTTGAGGCATTAATCTGCTTAATGATTTCAGGGATATCTTCTTCCTTGAAATATCCATTTCTAAAACCTACGATATTGGCTCTGGGGAACTCCGACAATATATTTACCGAAGCCATTTCCGCAACCCCGGGCTTTCCGCCGAAAATAAAGAAGCTTGTGGCTCTTTTATCGGTATTCATGAAGATACGCTTTGTTAAATCGACACCTGAAACCTTTTGTTTAAGGCGGCGATTAAGAATTTTCGAGGCTAAAATAACGCCGGCTCCATCGGGGACGACTAAATCAGCCGCATTTAAAATATCTTTGAGCTCAGCGTCTCGTGTGGACTGCATAATGATTTCGGCGTTCGGTGTATAAATGGCATGGGGCCTGGGTTCGCCAAGCATTTGAATCACGCGCTCAAGTGCCTCATCCATGGTTACGTTGTCAATCATGACGCCGTGTATGTCTATTTTTTCAGGCATCGTAAAAGCCCTCCGTCAAGCGTGTTTGCATATCCGCCACATGATTATACTAAAATCAAAATGTTTTGAAAAGAATATGTTTTATATTAGCGGTTAGCGTCTCATTTTGTTGACCATAAATTAAAGTGGTGATACACTTATAAAGTCTAAAAGAATAATCTGGGAGTGTTTAATAGCATGAAAATATGCATTATTGGACTAGGCTACATCGGACTTCCCACAGCAGCGATGTTCGCTACTCACGGACATACGGTCGTCGGTGTCGATGTCAATCAAAAGGTTATAACAGCCTTGAATGAAGGCAGGATTATCATAGAAGAACCCTTCCTGGACGAACTGGTTGAAAAGGCTGTTACAAAGGGAACGCTTAGGGCCTCCAATAAGCCTGAGGAAGCAGACGTCTTTATTATTTGTGTCCCCACACCTATTATGCCCGATAAGACTGCGGATCTAACCTATGTCGAAAGCGGCACCCGATCCATCATTCCCTATCTCAAGAAAGGGAATATCGTTATTCTCGAATCCACCTCTCCTCCGGGCACCACCCGCGATTTCATGGGCCCCATTTTAAACGATGCCGGATTTGTGCCTGGTCAGGACATTTTAATGGCTTACTGCCCCGAGCGTGTTCTCCCCGGAAGAATCCTCATTGAATTAAAGGAAAATAATCGTGTCGTTGGCGGTATTGATGAGAAATCTGCTGAAACCGTGAAAGACCTTTACAAGAGCTTTGTTCAAGGGGACATTTATACAACTGACGCTACCACAGCGGAAATGTGCAAGCTCATGGAGAACACCTACCGCGACGTCAATATTGCATTGGCCAATGAACTCGCTAAGATCTGTGAAAACATGGGCGTTAACGCATGGAAGGTCATTGAGTTTGCCAACAAGCATCCCCGCGTTAATCTGCATATGCCGGGACCAGGCGTCGGCGGACACTGTATTGCCGTTGATCCTTGGTTTATTGTTGAAAAGCAGCCTGATGTAGCCAAAATCATGAATCTAGCAAGAAATACAAACGACAGCATGCCCCATTATGTTCTTGATAAGATCAAGGAGCTCACAGGCACTGTTTCAGGAACAAAGAAGATCTGCGTGCTGGGTGTTACCTATAAGCCCAATGTTGACGATATGCGTGAAAGCCCTGTTGTTGAGCTCGTTCATATGCTCAAGGAGCAAGGCGGCTTTGAAGCTGTTGTTGTCGACGGTCACGTGGATTTCGAAGGCTCACATGACAGAGACGTTTACGAAGCCGTTAAGGGAGCGCATCTGGTGCTTTTGGCTGTCAACCACAACGAATTCAAGTCCTTGGACTTCAAACGCATCAAGGAAGCCATGAATCTTCCTCAAGTTCTGGACACCCGCAATTTCTGGGACGTCAAGGCTGTGGAAGAGGCCGGACTCCGCTATCACCTGCTGGGCTGGGGGAGGAATAGGGCGTGAAGAAGGTCCTCATGGTTGCCTACCAGTTCCCGCCCGTCGGCGGGTCCGGGGTTCAACGCAGCGCCAAGTTCGCAAAATACCTTCCGTCCTTTGACTGGCAGCCCGTTGTCTTAACACGGGATACCGGAAAGATGGTTTTGAGAGATGAATCTCTGGCCAAGGAAATTCCTTCATGCACAGAGATCATCCGGACCAGTGCCAGGGATTTGACCGTGCTTCCTTCCGTATTCAACAAAGCGGGTAAGTTTATTGCCTGGAAGCTTCTCATTCCCGACGGCGAGGTCCTTTGGATGAAAAAAGCCGCTCGGGAGGCTGTGAAGCGCCTTCAAAAAGGGGATATCCAGGCTGTTTATACAACCTCCTACCCCTACAGTGATCATCTCATCGGCCTTGAGATCAAGAAGCAGTATCCTGATCTTTTATGGCTTGCAGATTTTCGCGATGAGTGGACCAATAACCCTTATCTTTTGGACAAACCCCATCCGGCCTATCGCATGAAAAAGGAAAAGGCCATGGAGCGGGAGGTGCTTCAAAAGGCGGATATTCTGATT
>JAOABT010000134.1 GCA_026418215.1 Clostridia bacterium
CTTTACGTCGGGGTGGTCCAATAGGCTTATCAAGACTCCCCTTGGGTTTCCCTCATGTGAAACCCACTGAGTATTTTCTATTCTAATCTGCTGCTGATCCTGACTGACGCTCGCCAGAGTAATCGTCGATGCTCCGATACAAATACCAACGGTTTTCATAGCTGTTTTCCCATTTCCTTTAATCTGTCCTTAGTCTTGCCCATGGGGCTCTATCTCAATCCCTGTACGGCTTTTTGGCTATCAAAATTATATCACTGTTTATTAGCCGCAGCACATTTTTCAGAACATCTTTCTCAAAAGACTGTAAACCTTTCTGGGCAAGAATGGAGCAACCGCCTCACGAATGCGTGTTTTATAAGGAATGCTGACATATTTACGGCTGGCCGCCTCAAAACCTTCCTCATGAAAAACCCTCTGATACTCCTTGCTGTCAGAAGCCAAGGCTGAGCCATGTTCGAGATTGTTATAGCGGGACGGAATGCTGATCTCAACCCTCTCAAAAAGGCGAAATTGTTCCCGGCATTCCTCCAATAAAGCTTGCCCTTTGACAGTATTGGCTAAAACCACTGAAAGACCCTTATCATCAAACCATTCCGGCCGCTCCTTATCCACGCCCCAAAAATCACCGAGCGAGAGGTCGCCCTGGCGGGGAATGCGGCTATACTTGCAATCGCCACAGCATTCACGAAGGCTGAGGTTTGTCAGAAAAGCATGGTAATAAGGGTCGGCATCGCAGCGCCGGACGTAGGTCTTCCCATTGGCAAAACGGGCTTCGGCCGTCATGGTTTTCCATCCGTTCCGCTTGCTCCTGAACATATAGGCTGTCACTTTGGCACCATGTTTTTGCTCAAGCCACTTGATATAGCTCTCATAAATTTTAGGGTCTACCGTTCCATGACAAACAAGGTCGCAGGTTATAAGAAGCTTGTTTCCCACGCGGGGTGGGCTCGAGGTTTGACCCTCGCCAAAGCTACTCCGGCTCAGAAATCTATAGAGCCCCGCTATTTGGCATGGTGTGCCGGAGAACAACACCCTGCGCCTCTCTTTGAGCCTGTCAGCCGTCCTTTTGTATGCATCACCGATCTGGCTTAACGTGTATTTTGAACCAAAAAGCTTCGTGAGCTTTTCATGGTTATCTGCCTCAATATGCCGGACGCTGTAATAGTCCTCTTCATACGCCGCGCCGTAGACAATGCCGTCAGATTCCAGAATATGATGTGCCAAAGTGCCGAAGACACCGCCTGAGGTGCTCTTTATCAGGAGCGCTTCATCCTTGCACTGAACGGCGTAAGCTGTGGGTTGCCGGAGTATCTCCATTATCATCACATTTCCTTCCTATACTGTCTGCATGGTCACTTTGAACACTCGGGGATACATGTGCCTCTGCCTGTACCAGAGCCTGCGAGCTGTCATAATGAGAGCGGTCACGACAAGGCTTTACACAAGAATTCCAAGGATTTACGTCTTTCTTTCTCCAAGATACAGTCAACCTCTTCATAAGGAATGCTTCTCCGTAGGTCTGTGCCGTCAAGTGTATCACCAAGGAGACGGTCTCGAAGACCTAACAGCTCCAGTAAGTCCAAAATCCTGGAGTCCGTGCTTTTAGGGCCTTTCATATTTGAGAGGGCTATCCAGAACGGCTTTTTAAAATAGATGGCAAAGGCTGTGCCATGGAAGGAATTCGTCACAACATATGCTGCGTTGTAAAAGAGCGTCAGAAAATCCAGAGGGCCCGCGTCTTGCAGATTCTTATACCTCAATGAAAACAGCTGGCGCATCAGCGGCTTAAGATTCACGATGGGCAAGTGAGCTTCTTTGGAAAGCCGCAAGGCTGCCTGCTTCAAAAGAGGTATTTCACCCAGAGCATAATAAAGGAGGTAAGGCCCTTTTATGGCGCTTTCCATCATAAAGCCTTCCCATGATTTGCTATCCAACAGG
>JAOABT010000140.1 GCA_026418215.1 Clostridia bacterium
TGTAGAAGACGTTTTCACCATCACTGGTCGTGGAACCGTTGCTTCTGGTAGAGTTGAAAGAGGTATGGTCAAGGTTGGCGATGAAGTTGAAATCGTAGGCCTTATGGATGCTCCCAAGAAGACCACTGTTACTGGTGTTGAAATGTTCCGTAAGCTCCTTGATCAGGCAGTTGCCGGCGACAACATCGGTGCTCTTCTCCGTGGCGTTCAGAGAACTGATATCGAAAGAGGTCAGGTTCTTGCTAAGCCCGGTTCCATCACACCTCACACCAAGTTTACGGCTCAGGTTTACGTTCTGACCGCTGCAGAAGGTGGCCGTTCCAAGCCCTTCTTCTCCGGCTACAGACCTCAGGTCTACTTCAGAACCACCGACGTTACCGGTAACATCAAGCTTCCTGAAGGCGTTGAAATGTGTATGCCTGGTGACAACGTAACCATGGAAATCGAACTCATCACCCCTATCGCTATGGAAAAGGGTCTTAAGCTCGCTATCCGTGAAGGTGGCAGAACCGTTGGTTCTGGTTCCGTTGTTGAAGTTATTAAGTAATTTAAACAACTGATCAGCCTTACAAGCACAAGGGATTGCTTCGTTACGAAGCAATCCCTTTTTGTGTCTTAAGCTATGCTCTGCCATATGCGCCGTGGAGGGTAATGTGATTTTAGCCTCTAATGCTTGCTTCATCGGCTGTCGTAGGGATTTCACTCCAGCCGGCAGCAAAGCACCAAGCCTATAAAAGCCCATAGCAACTAAGTTAGAACAAAGTTGAAGTCCTATCTTACGGGTCATGCCCGACTATCCCCATTACGTTGGACATTTGAAGTTAAGCGCTGAAATGTGCGGCCTTCCTCCGTGAAAACCCCTGCACCAGCCTCTAATGGCCTGGGTATGCCAGCGTCGAGCTTTTAGTGGTGTAAACGCGGGCTAAATGGTTCTCACATAGGTGAGTTTCTTGATGTCTTCATAAGAGGGGTTAGAAGGGGCTCTCCAGTGCTTGTCTTTAATGCAGCTTGAAGCTTCACCAGTCCCGCATTTGGTGCGTTATCCCGAGCCATCAATCTCCACTTTTATTCATGCTCTCATCATGTATATAATGGTAGTCAAGGCACTTAGCCATTAAAAATCGCATTTCTGATGCACTTTTTATCAGGCATGATAATCGTTCCAGTGTGGCAAAAACCTTGAGAATACAATGTTACAGAAATGTTACAGCTTAAAACTCACTCTGTAACACCAGAAGTGCAAGAAAATAGAAGATTTTACTCATGCTGTGAAATGGTAAAAGAAACATTTGAAATGGGTAGGTCCCAAACGTATAATAATACTTGCCGTTAACGCCTGAGGCCTTACGGGTATGAAAGGATGATCGACATGCCAAAGACCATAAATGGTGTGGTAACCAAGAATATGCCACTACTCCCTTTAAGAGGAATCGTAGTTTATCCCCATATGATCCTTCATTTTGATGTGGGCCGCCCCAAGTCCATCAAAGCCATTGAGGAAGCCATGCTCCAAGAGCAGCTTATCTTCCTTGCCGCCCAGAAGGACCCCAATATTGAAGATCCCGCTATTTCCGACATTAACGTCTATGGAACCATTGCGCGGATCAAGCAGCTCTTAAGGCTTCCCGGCGACACCATCCGTGTGCTGGTGGAAGGCATTGAAAGAGCCAAGATTGAGGACTTTGTTCAGAATGAGCCTTTTTATACAGTACCTGGCTCTTATACACATCTCC
>JAOABT010000141.1 GCA_026418215.1 Clostridia bacterium
CAAAATGGTAAAGAGAACTGCCGCCGTTACAAGGGTAATAATCCATGACCTTAGTTCATCCATATTTTCACGCTCATCTGTAAAAATTCACTGCATCAGCCCGGTGCTGCTCATCATGGTTCCGGTTAATAAAACAAGTACAAACAGAGCCGCGCCCATAATGCCGAGCATCACCTGCAAGCTGCCTGCTGCCTCCTCCAAGCCTCCGAGGATGCCATCATCCCCAAGGGGCGCAGCCACAGCGGCTGTCAGCTTGAAGGTCATCATCACCACAAAGACCTTGATGAAGGGCAATACAAAAATGAGACCGAGGCCCACCAGAGTAAGAATACCAGCCGCATTTCTTGCAGCCGATGCACAGACAATAATGGTATCTGCCGCATCCGACATGTATTTGCCGGCCACAGGAACAAAGGTGCTGATGGCAAATTTGGTTGTCCTTAAAGCTACCGCGTCAACCGTGGTGCTCGCAAGCTTTTGTATGGTCACAATGATCGAAAAAATCAGCGTCAGGACGCCAGTGGCCCAAACTGCGCAGCTTTTGAGAAGCTTGGCCAGGCTTTTAAGCTTAAACCGCTCCGAAATGCTGTTAATAAGGAACAAAAGCCCTGACATCACTGCAATCGGAAGCAGTACGGTCTTTAGAATCTGACAAGCGGCATTGACACCCAGGAACATGATAGGCTGCATCGCCGTTACCGAAACGATTTTGCCCGAAGAAGCCATCAGCGCGAATAAAGCAGGCATGGCAATAGCGGCTATGTTCTGCATGGATTCTATGGCTGTGGTCACAATTTTTACAAGGCTTCCGAAGCTCACTGCCGCCAGGATCACCATGACACCGTTCACACCAAGCCTTGCCGCTTCATTTGAAATACCGCTTTGCATGGGCTGCAGAGATCTGATGATGGCACCGAATAGCATAACGGCAAACAGCTCCAGGACTAATGCCACATTGGCCTTTATTTCCTTGCCAAGGATGGCCAGAAGGGTTTTGGGAAGCCCCTTCATGTTGTCCAATGGCGCCCCTTTAAGGGCATTTTGCAAAAGCTCGTCCGAGTTAAAGCGGTAGGCATCCGAAATATCAGACTTTTCAAGCGCCTTGTCCACGCCCTGCTGAATGGTCTTTATGTCAGTGCTGTTGAGCTTTTGTTCCAATACCTCCTGATCGATGGGCTCAGGAGTGGCTGCTTGGGCGCCGTATGCCGGAACCGGCATCAAAAGCATAAAAAAGAACATCAGGACCGAAAAGATGATTTTTGCCTTCCAGGGGGCTCTCATGTTTTTTCTCACGCCTTTCATGCTTGCTTTCGTAACTTTTAAGTCTTACAAGATCGAGGACACAATCCGAATCAAAGAGGTTGCAATGGGTACGGCCACCACGAGCATCATAATCTTGCCTACGGTTTCTATTTTATTGGCAATGCCGTTCTGCCCGACATCCCGGCAGGCATCCACCGCAAACTGTGTGATATAGGCCATTCCCGTAACCTTAAGGACCGGAACCAGGAGCTTGCCGTCAATACCGGCTTGTCCGATGGTATTTTCAATCACCTGAATAATGGCGCCCGCCTTTCCGAAAGCCACCACCAAAGCGATGACCCCAAAGGCAACACCTATCATCATGCTAATTTCAGGCCTTTTGTCCGATATGACAACGGAAAGAATAGCCGCTACAATTCCGATAGCTGCAACCCGGATCAATTCTGCTTCCATAGCTCATCCGTACCTCTGTCTCTTATACACATCTG
>JAOABT010000165.1 GCA_026418215.1 Clostridia bacterium
ATTCTGTCCAACGTTTCTGCACGTAACCGCCGTCAAAGCTGATTTGTGTCGGTTCATTCTTTGAATACTGAATCTGCTGGCGGCTTGTACTCGCCACGATTACCTCGGCTGAGCCGCCCCACTGAATAGGTGGGGAAGCCTTTTTCATGTTAGTGTCAACGGTGATGTTGAGCTTCTGCGTCTGTGTACTGCTCCAATACTGCTCATAGGCATAGAGCTTACCCGAAACATTGACCGTTACGGTATTGCTGCTGTCTCCCCCGATGGTGTAGATCTTTTTGTCGGTAAACTCTCCGGCATCATAGTTAATAGCAGGCTTAGGGTCTTTCAGCATGCTCCGGGTGAAGCTGGAGCTCGTAAGCTTGTAGGAGTTGTTGCCGATGGTGACGACCTCGGTTGGAAGACGTGTCTGAGTTGTAACCTCAGTGATCTGCCCATTGGGCTTGGTGCTTTTAGTTGTCTGATAAAAAACAACGCGATTCATATTGGCATTGTAGTCCGGGTTGGTGAGCTTATAGGTGTAGGTTGCCGTAGTAATGCCATTCTTATCGGTTTTTTTCACGGTCAAAGTACCTGTGAGCAAAATCGGCTTTCCTGTCAGGAAGCACATTTCACTATACTGGTATTCGTCCTTCTTGGTTTTGTTTTCAATAGAGATTCCCCCTTGATAGCCAAGAGTACCCTCATAGGCCAGGGCCTCGGCAGGCAGGGTCATAAGAAATGCTGTCACAAGTAAAACCGTCAAAATCCTCATATAACCTTTACGCATCAGGTAAACCTCCTTCGTTTCTAGTTGCAGAGTATGATAATTCCATCCTGGCTTTGGGAATTGCGAATAATCCTGACAGTATCACCGGCCTTCAAAAGGCCCGTTGTACCGACCTGTCCGTTCTTGAGGACCAAAGCATTGGCCGGAATCACAATATCCATGTCGTTATTCGCATTCCATTGGTGATTGGTGGTATCGTAAACCATGGCTTGGGTAAGCTTCAAGCCGGTGGGGCCTGTCAGAACATTGCCCTGGCTGTCCTGGGTTCCACCTATCAGGCTCTTGATACGGCCTGAAGCTGCGGCATCTGCATAGGGCGCGGTGCTGATGAGCTTAATCCTGGTACCGTCGGCCACAATATAGACGCTTTGGCCCACATAGCTGGCATCAAAGTTTCTCATGCTGCCCACGCCGCCCTGCTCAACAAGGCGAGTCGTTGCAAGGTGGATGTCAAAGGTTTTGGGCGTGTTGGTAAAGCTCCAGGTCACACCATTAAGCTGAGCAAAGGATTCCACCGTCACGCTCTTAGTGGGATCAACGCTCTGTATGCGCCCTCTGTACACCACAGGCCCATTCTGTGCCAGGCTGTCGGATACTACGACATTGGCCCTGTAGCTGCTGCCTGCCAAAGATTTCTCCATGGCGACCTTAACGGGGTCAAGGGTGTCAAGAGCCGACAAATCAACCAGACGCCCATCCTTCACAGCTAGAGTATCCTGATCAAAGAGAACGGTGTCGGAAGTGTTTTGAAGCTCCATCTGCTGGTTTTCTGCAGACAGATTCACAAGATCGTCTGAAACTGTCGTTTCGTATTGCGGTGCTCCTCTATAGGCGGCCATAGCAATACGGTCCAGCCCGTCGGGAGCCTTTTTCAGCGCGATGTAAGCTGTACCTGAAGCCCTTTGCCCGGGCCTGGCCTTATAGTCACTCATATAGGAGAAGCTTTGCACGCCAATGGTGGGGGTGTTTTCCCATTGCCCGTTCACAAATTCCTGAACGCCTGACAGTACAAGGGAGTCGTTAAGGGAATCATAGGATTCGATGCTGCCGCGATATATGCCGGTTACGGGCTTTGCGGTCTTCTCGATATCAACACCTGCAATATCCATAAAATCGCTGCTGGTCTGAACAAGGAGTCTGACCTTATCGCCCGGAACAATATCGCTAAGAGCACCGGGCTTTCCATTCTTGAAAACGGGCGTTGTGTTGGTTAAGGGATAGGTCACAAAGCTGCCGTCTTCCTTTTTAACGACCATGGATGCAGGGCTCTTAATGTGCACCGTACCGTAGACGGGCTTATAATAGCTCTTTGCACTCATTTTTTCAATGTAGCCGTCGTCATCGAGCTTGATAAAGACCTGATCGCCGGGCAGAATGTTCTCTGCGCTTACAGTTTTGCCATCACGCAGGACCGGAATTTCGTAGCCGTAGGCATAGTTACGGGTGGCCACAAGCTGATCGTAGGTGGCTGGGTCTTCACCCGAGCCATCCTCGAAATACAGTGTAATATAGCCCATCGAAGGGTTATTCTCCTTGACTATGCCGCTGACCAGGCCCTTTTCCTGCATCAGATCGCTGCGGGCCTTGTCAAAGGCTTCAATAACGCCGTTTCTGACAGTGACGATATATTCCTCGCCGGCTTGAACATTGGTCAAGCTAAGAGGCTGGCCATCTTCTGCGTATACCCTTACAGCCTTGCTGATGGAATAGCGCGAAGTGCTCGATCCATTAAGATTTTGAAGCGTCTGAGGGTCGACCAGCTTGAGATCGGCAAAAGGCAGTTCCTCATACGGCATGAAATCCGCTGTTTTCTTCGCTGTGTCAACCGTTGCGAGCTTGCCTAAATAATACCTAGGAATGGTGTTGGTATTGATGACCTGTATGTAAGGCACTTCAGCATTGGCATCGACAATATAGTAGATCTGGTCACCCGGTTTAAGCGAGGTCGCAAGACTTAAGCTATTGTTCCGGTTCACCACGGACGAGGTGACGGTAGGCTCCATCTTCTTTGTCAGCTCATTCTTTGTGAGGTTTGCGTTGTCCTTTAAAGCTGTGAGCTCATGGAGGTCTCCCCCGCTATTTCGGATATCAATAACAGTGGTTTCTGTATTGGCCCCGTTGGACAAATCCTTATTGGTGGTGACGCTTTCTACGGTACCCTTATATTTCTTGAGGCCCATTTTATTAAACAGGAAGGCTTCGGCATTGGCAATGATCTGAGCCATTTCGGCTCTCGTAATCTTGCTGGTCGGCCTGAAATACCCGTTACCATCACCATTCATAATCCGGTTCTGCAGCATGGCCTCCATATAAGGAACCTTATGGGGGTCAGACTGGCTCCAATCCCGGAAGGAGTTGAAGATATGGGTTTGCGCATTGATTGGCGTTATACCTAGAATTTTTGCCATGTAGGTGGCAACCTCTTGTCGGGTGGCCGTGGCATTGCGGTGGAAAGAAGTCTTCCCAAGCTGAAGCTGATTGGTCTTGAGGGCATCATTATATTCCTGAGCGGTAAGAACACCGTCGTTATAGGCAAGCTGGATATAGCCATCCGACCACATTTTTGTTGCCGGAAAAGCACGTTTGTTTTGGGTTCTGGCAAGGTCAATGGTCTCAGCCAGCTTTTGGGCATCGGCTTCCTTTCCTATCATGTTA
>JAOABT010000188.1 GCA_026418215.1 Clostridia bacterium
GGGGGGTACAGACCTTTTTCAGGGGCAACTCCGGAAGCGGTGGCGAGTGCGGTGGAAGGCAAGATAGCGATGATGCATACGATGAAGCCGGCTGTCAAATGCTTAAAGAATTGCTCTTTTTTGTAGCCGTCTTGCAGAACAGTAAACAGTTTTGGCTTAAGCATATTGAAAAACCCTTTCGTGATTTATGCAACACTATATAAACTATCACTATTGAGTCCCCATGTAAACCAAATATTCATAAAAAAACAGGTTTCGACAAAAGTTAATTTCTTCACAACGAGACGGTAATTAACAGGTTCTAAGGTGTCTGTTAAGTAAAAAAAGGCAGCTATTGAAAAAAGCCTTGCCAGAGAGTAAGCAAGCGCTTCCAAAAAGGCGCTATCTGAGATCAGCGAAGGCGTTAATGCAGATAAAGAAAGCGCAGCATAGCTGTAAAAGCCTTTGATCACCTGGTAGCCAGATAATAAATAAATTCAAGGGTTATTTGCCAGCCTGTCATGATATTGTGCCAGAAGCAGGTCGACCATGCGTCCGTAGCTTTGGACACCATCCGTTTCGCCGTTGAGCTTGAGGTAGGTGTCATTCATCTTGTCGGCAATCTTCTTGGTGGCGCCCTGGAACTGCTTCCAATAGGCTTGTTCAGCCTTCAAATCGCGCAGGTAGGCTTCGCTGTATGTTTTGGCAAGCTTAAAATAACGGTTTTTATCGGCTGAATAGAGGGCGTTCATTGAATATTGAAGGGCCATGACGCTTCCCGAATACTTGAAATCCGGGTCGGGATGAGCCATACAGGCGAGATAAGAGATATAGTTTGCTTCATCCTCACGGGCAAAACCCCGCTGGTGGGCCATTTCGTGCAGGGTGGTGGAAGCCAGCTCCATATCGGGGATGTCGGTATCAATGTTGGCTTCCCCGGAGAGGCAGGCATAAATACCAATGATGTTGGTGTGCGACATGAAGCGTGAAAACAGAACCGGCTTCGGGTGCCCATAACGGCCACCCAGGAAGGTGTATTGCTTCTCAAGGACGATATAGCCTTCCAATGAGCGTTTAGAGATGCTGCTGAACCTGCCGGGCACAGTCATAACCCCGTTTTTATCTTCTGTAACCTCCTTGCGCAGATTATTGGTTTGGTTGATGAGCAGAGCACAAAGCCCCTCCAACTGACTCACGGAGGATGGCTGTGTTTTTATACCCGCATTCTGCGCGAATGAAAGGCGCTCGTAATTGAGGTTCCATACTGTGTTTTGTATGAAGTACCAGAGTGAGCCTATCATGACGATATTGGCTAAAAACGGCACGAAAACCGATATTTTCTTTTGCCTGATTGCCTTAACGATAAGCAGGATCAGCCGCAAAGGCAGGTAAATAGCCAGGAAGAGCAGCACGATTTCTGCCAAGGAAAAGGGGAATAGCCCGGTGAGCTGGCTTACAGGCTGCATGATATATTTATAGATGCCGCGTGAGAAGTATTTCTCGGTTCCCGTTGGCGAAAGGGAAACCAGCCACCGTATGAGCAGGGTGACGGGTATGAGCAGAATAAACAGGAACCTCAGCTTATAGCTTTTCTTTTTTATATGGTGAACCGATGTGTTTATGGTCATAGACATTCATTTCCTCCCGTGCTTATTATACATGAAATAACAGGAGATTATCAGCGTTCATTTAAAGACTGCAATTATTTAAAATATCTTTATAAAGGTGGAAAAAAACACAGTGCTTTTGTATAATATAGTTATGGCAGCCCCATGATTTGCCAATAACTATTTAGGAGGAGTCAACTGTGATTGAAAATGTATCTAATGAGCTGAAAAAGTACTTTGAGGGAAAGCCGATTATTTCTTCGTTATTGGGCCTTGATATGATCGTTCTGTACGCTTCCGTCGCATTCATGCTGCTTGATACCTTTATTTCCTTCGGCCTTCTTACCAGCCTTGTTTTCTATGTCTTTATCGTTGGAATCCTTCTGTGCCTTGCAAACCGCAACTTTAATGCGCTGATGATCGGTCTCGGCGGTGCTGCCGTCATTGAGCTCATAAGATTGATTCAACAGCTCACGTTTGAGTATTTCAGCTGGAGCGCACTGTTCGGCCTTCTTATTTACGGCTTCTTTGCGTATCAAGCCTACAAGAAGAGCCTTGGCAGAGCATAATACCCGATATAGGTTACCTAGGAGCTTTAACGACATCTATAGAGGACTTCTATCCATAGAATCAAAGGCCTTCTGCTGATTTAAAGCGGGTGGCCTTTTTAGTTATGTCAGAAAGTTTTAGAAGATTATTGACTTTTCCGTACTACAAATGTAGTATAGATATATAGACTACAATTGTAGGATGAGGAGCAGGAACATGGGTAAGGAGCATAAGATATCGGAAGCAGAGTGGTACGTCATCAAAACCCTTTGGATGCAATCCCCTCTGGGTGCCAGTGACATCATTGAAGCCTTAAGGAAGGAAACGGACTGGAATCCAAAAACTATTCATACGCTCATAAGCAGGCTAGTTGCTAAAGGGGTAGTAGGCGTCAATAAGGATGCGCCGTGTAATCTCTATTTTCCATTGGTTTCCGAGGAAGAGTACAAAGCTGTTCAAACGGATTCCTTCATCAAAAAGGTATATAACGGTTCTATCAAGAGCCTGGTTGCGAATTTCATAAAAGAGGAAAAACTCACCAAGGAAGAGCTCGCCGAGCTCAAACAGCTTCTTAACGACAGGGAATAAAGGAAGTGTGTTGTCATGAATCTTAAAGGGCTCTTTATAGAATTGGTCAATCTTTCCTTGATGGGAAGCATACTCATTCTTGTGCTGCTGGCTATCAAACCCCTGTTAAAGCGTCATATCAGTGCTTCGGCCCAATATGGTCTGTGGTTTCTCGTAATGGCAAGGCTCATTCTCTTTGCCGCTCCGGAACATGCTTTAAGCCTTAATAACCTGTTAGCGCCAATGTTATCAATTTTTAAGCATCATCCGACGGTATCTCAAATGTCTATATCCACTGCGCCTATTGAGCGCACTGACCTTGCTCTGTCTCTTATACACATCTC
>JAOABT010000247.1 GCA_026418215.1 Clostridia bacterium
GAGCGAAATCATCGGCATCACCAACGCCATTCATGTTCCTACATGGGTTGACAGTAAGATGATCGAGCTGGCTGAGAAGTACGATGGTACTAAGGCTACCTCCGATGCTCTCTGGCAGAGACACATGGAAAACAAGAAGGAACTCATTGACTTCGTATTCGAAAGAACCGGCGTTAAGCTGGATGCCAATGTGCTCCTGATCGGTTTCTCCCGTCGTGCTGCTCCTTATAAGCGCTCCAACCTGATCTTTACCGATAGAAAGTTCATTGAGCCACTCTTAAAGAAGGGCAAGCTCCAGATCGTATTCTCAGGTAAGGCTCATCCTCTGGATGACGGCGGTAAGGCTATCGTTTCCGATATCGTCGACATGACCAGACTCTACCCCAACAGCGTAGTATTCCTTGAAAACTACGACATGACCATCGGCCGCGCATTAACCCGTGGTTCCGACATCTGGCTCAACAACCCCAGACGTCCGAAGGAAGCTTCCGGAACCTCCGGCATGAAGGCCGCCATGAATGGCTCGCTCAACGTCTCCATCCTCGATGGTTGGTGGCCGGAAGCCTGCCAGGACGGCGTAAACGGCTGGCAGTTCGGTGACGGCTATCAGACCGAGAACGAAGAAAAGTGCGACAAGCACGACTTCAAGGCTCTCAAGGCTGTTCTTTCCGACAAGGTTATTCCTACCTTCTATGACAACAGGGAAAAGTGGATTGATATGATGGCAGCATCTATCAATACCTGTAAGGGACCTTTTGGTATGAGACGTATGCTCGACCAATACTACGACAAGCTGTACATTAAGGGCTGATTCCTAGCCTGAAAGAAGCCGCCGGAGATCATCCGGCGGCTTTTTATGGCTCTGTGTCAATTATCGGGGTGGAGCAAGTAAAATGAGATAATATTATTTAGTTAGCAGGTAATAGTGAAGGCATTATTGGTTTATAAGCAATTACGAAGTTTCAAGTTTGGCAAGCATTATCATCACGGATGAAGCACAGGTCAGTCATAATCTTACGAACGGCGTATAGGCTGCCTACTCAAGAACGACGCGCTTTTATTCTATTGGGAATTAGGCTATAGTGAGGGAAGGAGGTGCTGAATTATGAATATTGTGATAACCGGCAGTTCTAAGGGACTTGGCTTCGAAATGGCCCGATCATTTTTAAAACGAGGCCACCATGTAACTCTTTCGGGCAGCAGCAAAGCAAATCTGGATAAGGCTGTTTCAGAACTTTCAGAATACAAAGCCAGCCTTTTACCTTGTATTTGCGATGTTCGAAAAAGTGGGGAGCTTCAGGCTCTTTGGGATAAGTCCCTTGAAAAGTTAGGAAGTGTCGACATCTGGATCAATAACGCAGGCATCAGCCAGCACAGCAGACTCTTTCTGGATATTCCGGAGGAAGAGATGAGAGCACTTTTGGATACCAACCTCATAGGCGTTATGAACGGAACACGTATCGCCGCTAAGGGGATGCTGAAGGCAGGGAAAGGCTTCATTTATAATATGGAGGGCTATGGCAGCAATGGCGCCGTCATGAGAAAAATAGGCCTCTATGGCACCTCTAAATGCGCCCTCACCTACTTTACGAAGTCTATGATGAAGGAAATGGAAGACACCGGAATTAAGATAGGGCTTTTAAGCCCCGGCATGATGGTAACGGATTTTATGAAGGACAGAGCTTCACAAAGCGAGCCGCCGACGATTCCGGAGAGTACCCGCAAGATTCTCAATATCCTTGGCGATCGTCCACAGACGGTTGCAGAATTCCTGGTTGAACGGATGCTTAAGAACAAACAAAATGGTGCTCACATCATGTGGCTTACCAACCGCAAGGCAGCGGCCCGTTTTATGACAGCTCCGTTTACAAAACGGAATATTGTGGACTAATCAAATTGCCAGATCCACATGCTGGATAGTTCCCACCTGGCCGGATTCCTTCAGAAAAATGCCAGTGCTGCGGATTTGACCGGTGGTATCGAGGCTACTGCCCCTTAGACCCAACTCAGTGCTGGCATTGCCTAAATAAATGGCGCCAACGCCCGCCTGGCCAAGTGAAAAAAGGGTTTTTTCACCTTTTTCGTTGAGGGTCCAGATTCTCAGCTTGCTGTAGATTTCATCGTTCTCATCGATCCAGCCATTATTGTCCTTGTCGTACTTGGAGAGCTCTCCAAAGCCATTGCCTGATTGGGGCCCAAAGAGCTCGCTGCCGTCATCGATGGTTTGATTGCCATTGAGATCGAGAGCCAAAAAGCCCGAGCCTTGCCCTGTAAAGGCAATATTCTCCTGATTGCCATCGCAGTCAATGTCGAAGGCGTAGTTTCTGTCGCCAAGGGACGCTGAAGCGTTCTTGAAATTAATGATGAGCGGGTCTAGAAGCGCATCTCCTGCACGAACCGACAGGTTCTGAGTCTGAACCAGCTCCCGGCTGACCTTGAGGTCAAGGTTAAACTGAATCTGTCGTCCGTCTGCCGTTGTGACTGAGCCCTTCGAGCTGAAGGACATTTTTTCGGATTCAATTTGGCCCTCTTGGTAATCAAGCTTGAAGCCCCAGCCTTGCCGCACCACGCCCGATGGCTGGGAAAGATTGACGGGCTGTGTGTTAGAGGGGAGAAGCTCGCGACGGGGGAGATCCTTGAGCCTGATACCTACCAGATCCTGCTTGAGCTTATCGAGCACCACAAATTTGATGCGTTTCCCCGACAGGATATAGATAAAATCCTCAAGCATCTTGAGTTTATCCTTTTCCAGGTCGGGAAGCTCGAAGGGAGAATCATCCTCCGAAAGCTCAAGCTTTTGAATTGATTTTTGCTGCAGTGTTTTTCCTTCCTCGGAGATATCCACGAGGACGCCTTCATTTGTGCTTTGGTTCGGTTCCTGATTCCAGAACTGAACTGTTTCTTTTGCAAAGGATTGACGTGTGGCGGACCATTGGGAATCCATTTGGACATGGGAATCCGCAATTTTCATAAGACATGCCTCCCTGCAAAACAACCATCCGTGATATAAAATTTTCCAATATCTTTATCGGCAGGTTTGGAAGATGTTTTATATGATAATTTTGTTGTATGATAAAAAGTACGTAGAAATAAGCCATAGATTGGGGATCGGCAATGACAGAATGGGAGGGCTTTGTCTCGGAATGCATGGCCTGCACAAAATGCGGTCTGCATAAGGAAAGAAAACATGTGGTCATTGGTCGGGGTGAGTCTCTGAACGTTCCGCTGCTATTTGTGGGAGAAGGCCCCGGAGAGCAGGAGGATATCCAGGGCGAGGCCTTTGTGGGCCGGGCAGGAAAGCTTCTGGATCTTTTGCTGGAGGCTTTGGAATTCAGTCCCAGAAACTACTATATCGCCAATATCGTCAAATGCCGCCCGCCTGATAACCGTACGCCTACCGATGAGGAGGTTATGGCGTGCCTGCCCTGGCTCAGATACCAGGTAAAGATCATTAAGCCCAAAATCATTGTCTGCCTGGGTGCGACAGCGGCTAAGGCCATTATTGACCCTGATTTCAAGATTACAAAAATGAGGGGCGGCTGGGTTGAAAGGCAGGGTAAAACCCTCATCATGCCAACATTTCATCCATCTGCCGTGTTAAGGGATAGTGCCAAGCGCGACGACTTTTATCTGGATCTTAAAAAGGTCCGCGAGAAGCTTGTCGAACGGGGACTATAAAAAAGGACATAAAACACAGAAACTTGTACAACTGCATATGATAGTTTAGGAGCCCCTCACAAAAGAGGCATTCGATGGTATACCTTGATAATGCAGCAACCTCCTATCCCAAGCCGGCGGAGGTTTACGAAAAGGTCATAAAGGCCATGCACGAAGCCGGAGCCAATCCGGGACGTTCGTCCCATGAGATGGCCAGGGCCTCGGCAACAGCCGTAATGAATACAAGGGAGCTTTTGGCAACCCTTTTTCATATTGATAATCCGCTTCAGATCGGCTTTACATGCAATGCAACCCTTGCTCTGAATATGGCAATCCACGGCCTCCTAAAAAAGGGAGATCATGTCGTGACGTCGGCCATGGAGCATAATTCGGTGCTCAGACCCCTTTATGAGCTTAAGAAGAGGGGAAGAATCGACTATACGGTTGTATACCCCGACAACATGCTCGGTGAAATGGATCCAAGCCAGATCAGTAAAGCTATTCGCCATAACACGAGGCTCATCATTCTCACAGCCTCTTCTAACGTTACCGGGACAGTCATGCCCTATCAGGAAATTGGAGAAATAGCTCTAAAAAAAGGAATTCTATTTCTATTGGATGCCTCTCAAGGCGCAGGTGTTCTTCCCATAGACGTTAAGGGCATGAACATCTCGCTCATGGCCTTTCCCGGACACAAAAGCCTATTGGGTCCTCAGGGAACCGGCGGCTTGTATGTAGACGAAAGAGTTGAACTGAGGCCTATCCTGCAGGGTGGAACGGGCAGCCGCTCCTTTGAAACCATTCATCCGAGCTTTATGCCAGACATGGCTGAAGCGGGTACCCTCAATACACCGGGCATCGCGGGATTGGGTGCGGCGGTGGAGTGGATATTGAAAACAGGTCAGGAGGCCATTCTTCAAAAGAAGGAGCTGCTCATTCAAAGGCTCTATGAGAGGTTATCGGAAAGTTCAAAAATCACCCTTTATTCAAAGGTGGGAAACCACTGCAACAGCGGTATCGTCGCATTCATCATAAACGGTGTCGACTCTTCGGAGACCGGCAACAGCCTGGATTCTGATTACAAGATCGCAGTCCGATCGGGATTTCATTGCGCACCGCTGGCCCATAAAGCCCTCCAAACCGAGAACAGCGGCCTGGTACGATTAAGCCCTGGTTATTTTAACACGCTTGAAGAGATGAATTATGCGGCCGATTGTATTTTGGAGCTTGCCGCGAAAACCCCCTGAGCTTAGAGGTCGATAAAGGTGATTTCTGGCCTTGAGCCTAAACGGAAGGGGAACACCACATTGCCGATGCCGCGGCTGATATAGGTGTTTATACCGTTAATGGTATGAAGACCCCGCCTGTAGCCGGCCTTACAGGTTTGCTCTTTTCTGAAGAAGCGGTATTCCATGCTGAACGGCATCCAGATTTGCCCGCCATGGAAATGCCCGCACATCAAAAGATCCACGCTGCCCTCAGGAAACATCAGGACCGTTTCGGGGTTGTGCGCGATAGCCAGAGTCAGGTCAGCATGGGGGTCCTTGGCAGCAAGGGCGGTCTTGGGCTGGGGATTGCCGCGGCGGTAATCATCCACGCCGACAAGATTCAAGACCCTGCCGTTCTTATGAAAGCTCATGCATTGGTTGACCAGAAGCTCGATGCCAAGGCTTTTAAGGTTAAAAAAGAAAAGCTCCTTGGCCCGAGGGAATTTTTCGAAGCATTTATGGTCATGGTTGCCGAGGGTCGCAAAAATGGGGAGATTGGGAGCAACCTTCTTAATCCACTGGACAAATTCCGAAACATGGTTCTCCCTGTCGATAATATCACCCGCAATAATGAGAAGATCAGGCTTTTCCGAAAGGAGAGCCTTTTTTACATCGTCTTGGGATACCATCAAGAGGCCCATGTGTAGGTCTGAAATGAGTGCAACACGGAGGCCTATAGTGCCATCACCATAGGCTAAGTGCTCCGTTTTCAAATGACCGGCATGAAGCACCATAAAAAGAAAGAATACCAATAATACTAAGAGAATCAGATACACGAAAATGTCACCTTCCTTGTACAAGCTTAACACAGGACAGGTGAGCGGACAAGTTTTGAGGGGAATGGAAGAAAGTGCTTGCAAAATGTTTCACATGGCTTTTAGGTGATAAATAAATAAGTGCACCAAATAATTCAAGATAAAAAGAAGTAGAATAAAGTGTTAGAGACATGGAGGTACAAAATGAAACGTGCAGTTATAATTGTTTTAGATAGTGTGGGAATTGGCGAGCTGCCCGATGCGGCACTTTACGGTGACGAAGGCAGCAACACGCTGGGAAATATCGCAAGGGCCATGATTAAGGAGCCCTGGTTCAAGCTTGATCATATGGCGAGCCTGGGTCTTGGAGCTATTGACGGAATTGATTATATCGAAGGTCCCAAACAGGTTCTGGGTGCCATGGCCCGGCTGAGTGAGGTGTCCAAGGGCAAGGACACGACAACAGGCCATTGGGAGATATCCGGACTCATTTTAGACCGTCCTTTTCCGACCTACCCCAACGGTTTTCCGTCGGACGTTATTGAAGCCTTTGAGAGGGCTATTGGCAGAAAGAGCATGGGCAACTATTCTGCTTCAGGCACCGAGATTATTGCACAGCTCGGTGAGGAGCACATGAAAACAGGCCATCCCATTGTTTATACCTCTGCCGATAGTGTTTTCCAGATTGCTGCACATGAGGAGATCATCCCCATCGAGGAGCTCTACGAAATCTGCCGCAAGGCTCGCGAACTCCTAAAGGGTGAGCATGCGGTGGGGCGTGTTATTGCACGTCCGTTCCTGGGTCAGCCCGGAAGCTTTAAGCGCACCGACCGGCGCAGGGACTTCTCCTTAAAACCCATCAAAAAGACCGTTCTTGACTATGCCAAGGAGCAGGGCCTGGAGGTTCGGGGTGTAGGTAAGATTGAAGATATCTTTTCGGGTGAAGGCATCACACACGCTGTGCACATCCACGACAACATGGATGGCGTTAACCGCACGCTTGAATGGCTGAAGGACGGTTTCAATGGAATATTGTTCACCAATCTGGTGGATTTCGATATGCTCTACGGGCATCGCAACAATGTAGAAGGCTACGCAAGGGCTTTGGTTGAATTTGACCAGAGGCTCCCTGAGATTATTTCTGCCATGAAGGATGAGGATATTCTGTTTATCACCGCCGATCATGGCTGCGACCCTACGACCGAGAGCACCGACCATTCACGGGAATACACCCCGCTTCTTATTTATGGCAAGCCCGTTAAAGCGGGTGTGAATCTGCATACCCGCCAAAGCTTTTCAGATATTGCCGCAACTCTTGCCGAGTACCTGGGCATCAAGGCGAATATTGCAGGCACCAGCTTCTTGAACGAAATCATCAAAGACTAATGGCTCCAGTTTTTCATATTTTCCTGCATTTGCTTCAGCGGGTTTGGAACGGCAGCTACTCGGTGGGTTCATGGCGGAGGTTGGCGCAGCACGTTTTATCACAGCAGGTTTGGCAACAATGATAAGTGACGAGCGTAACGAAAGACTCGCTGTCCTGTGTTGGGACGTAAAAGTGAACTGAAAGAAGGCATAGCTATATGAGAATGGTAGACATTATTGAAAAGAAACGCGAGGGCTTAAAGCTCTCCGAAGAGGAAATTGAGTTTTTTATCAAGGGCGTGACCGACGGCTCCATACCCGATTACCAGAGCAGCGCGCTTCTAATGGCCATTTGCTTAAGGGGCATGGATCAGGAGGAAACCCTTTGCCTGACCCAAGCCATGGTGAACTCAGGAGATAAAATCGACCTGTCATCCATACCGGGTGTAAAAGTCGACAAGCACAGCACGGGCGGCGTCGGTGACAAGACGACGCTCATATTGGGTCCCATTGTGGCAGCCTGTGGTCTGTCTCTTATACACATCTG
>JAOABT010000319.1 GCA_026418215.1 Clostridia bacterium
CACCCATACCGAAGGCAAAGCCAGAATAAACCTCGGGATCAATGCCGCATTCCCTTAAAACATTGGGGTGAACCATGCCGGCGCCGAGGATTTCAACCCAGCCCTCACCCTTACAGATTCTGCAGCCTGATCCATCGCAGCCCCAGCAGGAGACGTCAACCTCGGCCGAGGGCTCGGTAAAGGGGAAGTGGTGCGGTCTTAAGCGAATTTTGGTTTTCTCTCCGAATATGGCCTTGGCAAAGGCCTGCAAGGTACCCACCAAATCCCCCATGGTCACGCCTTTATCGACCACAAGACCCTCGACCTGATGGAAGACAGGCGAGTGTGTGGCATCCACGGCATCGGAGCGATAGACACGGCCGGGGCAAATGATGCGCATAGGCGGCTGGTGGCTCTTCATATGGCGAACCTGAACCGGAGAGGTATGAGGCCTCAAGACAATATTTTCATTGATATAGAAGGTGTCCTGTGTATCTCTCGCAGGGTGGTTTTTAGGAATATTCAACGCTTCAAAGCTATGATAATCGGTTTCAACCTCAGGTCCTTCCGCGATTTCATAGCCCATACCAAGAAAGATATCCTTAATCTCGTCAAGAACGGTGGTTAAAGGGTGCTTCTTACCCAAGCCCCTGACCTTGCCCGGCATGGTCACATCAATAACCTCGCTCTTGAGCTTGGCTTCGCGAAGTGCCTTGGTGAGTCTGTCCTTGGCATTGGCAATGCCCTCTTCCAGCGCTACGCGGACATCGTTGGCCAGTTGTCCGATGACAGGACGTTCTTCGGCTGACAAGCCTCCCATTCCCTTCAGAATCTGGGTCAGCTCGCCCTTCTTGCCAAGATAGGTTACCTTGAAATCCTCAAGCTCACGAATATCCAAAACCTTGGAGAGCTTTTCCTGGGCTTCCTTTCGAATGGCTTCCAATTGTTGTTTCATGTGTTCTAAACACCTCGTTTTCTATTTGTTTGATGATAGCACTAAGGTTGTTGTAATTTTCGCGTACGCTCAAACTTCCGTTTGGCTCGCGAAAAAGAGGCTGTAAGAGCATCCTTTTTGGTTGTTGTCAATTCTGCTCTAACACCCTCTATCGGTGTTTCGCGTACGCTCAAACTTCCGTTTGGCTCGCGAAAAAGAGGCTGTAAGAGCAGAATTGACAATAAAAAAACGCCTCGCATAGGACGAAGCGTTTGATTCGCGGTACCACCTATGTTCACAACAAGGCTTTGGTTGCCTTCCGGCCCTATCGTGCACTTTGTATGCTATAACGGGCATGCCCGGCCGCTCCTACTCATTTTCAGGCGGCAGCTCCGGAGTGAAATTCAGCTACAACACGTTCAACTTGATGCTCTCAGCCGGTGACATCAATTCTCTTTTTGAAGAGGTGCCCGCTTACTTGATCTCCATCATCGCAGGTTTATTACATCTTATTATAACCAACTCTTCGAAAGTGTTCAAGCTTATCGCATGGAAATTTTATTCACTGTATGCTTCATGTATAAAATGTGTTCATTGTTAATTGAAAATCCAGGCCAAAACCCTTTGGATATTGGCATCCCAATAGCTCCAGTCGTGGTCACCCGGCCCCTCCTCGTAGGTAAGGTCGATGCCGTACGCTTTTGCAGAAGCCATGAACTCCCTATTGATCGGATAGAGCATATCCTCAGTTCCGCAGCACTGGAAGAACCTTGGAAGCCTAGTTCCCTCAGCAGCATGTTTCTTTAGAAGATTAGGCAGATGATAATCGGAAGCACGATACTCTTCTTTTGAATCAAAGAGAGCCTTGACCTGACGCGGTGCAATGATTGCACTGAGGTCGAAGACATGATCAAGCTCCAAAGCACCGGATAGGCTTGCTGCAGCGGAGAATTTCTCAGGATTTCTAAGCGCAATCATGAATGCCCCATAGCCGCCCATGGAAAGACCGGCAATGAAGCTATCCTCTCTTCTTGAGGAAATGGGAAAATAGGTTTGTGCTAGAAATGGAACTTCTTTTGATACGTAGGTATAGTAATCAAGCCCGATCTTCATATCGGCATAGAAGCTTCTGTTGGCATTTGGCATGACAACCGCCAGCCCGTATTCCTGCGCATAACGTTCTATTGAGGTACGCCTTGTCCAAGCCGTGTTGTCATCGGATAAGCCATG